>NZ_JAPVZA010000003.1:0-137496 GCF_041432115.1 Streptococcus sp. 27098_8_12 | reverse complement strand
TGTCCCAGCCTCTTTTTCTTTATAAAATCAGAATTTCTAAACTCTAACTCATTCTATGGTATACTAGGAATATGTTAGATTTAAAAGATTACGGGATTACCATGTGGGAGGAGGAAAAAATTGCTTCTTTCCGAGAAAAGTTATTAGCCTGGTATGATGCCCATAAACGGGATCTCCCTTGGAGAAAGACCCAGGATCCTTATAAAATTTGGATCTCAGAGATTATGCTCCAGCAAACACGAGTGGATACGGTTATTCCTTATTATGAGCGTTTTTTAGACTGGTTTCCGACGATCGCTGATTTGGCTCAAGCTCCTGAAGAAAAACTCTTAAAAGCTTGGGAAGGCTTGGGCTATTACTCACGTGTCCGCAATATGCAGAAAGCTGCCCAGCAAATCATGGAGGACCATGGGGGTGTTTTCCCATCAAGCTATGAGACTATCTCTAAACTGAAGGGAATTGGACCTTATACAGCTGGTGCCATTGCCAGTATTTCTTTTGGCTTGCCAGAGCCAGCAGTGGATGGCAATGTCATGCGGGTTTTAGCTCGTTTGTTTGAGGTGGACTACGATATCGGAGTCCCGACTAATCGCAAGATTTTTCAGGCCATGATGGAAGTCTTGATCGATCCAGACCGCCCGGGTGATTTCAATCAGGCCTTGATGGATTTAGGTTCAGATATTGAGTCCCCAGTCAATCCACGGCCAGAAGAGAGTCCTGTTAAGGAGTTTAGCGCGGCCTATCAACATGGGACCATGGATCGTTATCCCATTAAGGCTCCTAAGAAGAAACCGGTACCTGTCTATCTCACAGCCTTTATTATCAAGGATAGTCAAGGACGCTACTTGTTGGAGAAAAATGAGCGAGAAGGGCTTTTATCAGGTTTCTGGCATTTCCCCTTGATCGAAGTGGATAGCCTATCTGAGAACCTAGGTCAGTTATCTCTACTGGATGGGAAGGGGGATGCAGAGAGTAACCCCGAAATTCTTTCTTTTGAACAGGACTATGACTTGGCCATTGAATGGCAGGACAGATCGTATCCTATCGTCCAGCATGTCTTTTCGCATCGCAAGTGGCAGGTTCAACTTCGTTACGGCCTAGTAAAAGAAGGAGAGCAACCAGCAAGTGAATCGACTGTTTGGTTAACACCAGAAGAATTTTCCAATTATCCTTTTGCTAAACCCCAGCAGAAGATTTGGACGACTTTTTCGGAAAATGAAAATTAGCTAGAGAATGATCTCTAGCTAATTTTTTTATAAATGAGCGAATGCTTTGATTTCTTCTTCAGACATGGATGAGTCGCAACGAACAGTGACTTCACCGGATTCGACATGTAAAAATCCTGGGACAGTTGGGATACCGTAAGTTGAGCGGAAGGCTTGTAATGCGTCTAGCTGACTTGGTTCTTCACTATTAATGAAGTAGATATGAGCTTTTGTTTCAGCTACGACAGTTGCTAACTTAGCAGCGAACTTCCGGCAGTAAGGACAAGTCTTGCGTCCGATAAAGAAGGTTGCTGTTTCTTTTTGATCGATCGCTTCTTGCGCACGCGCGACAGTTGTGACTTCAAGATCTTTAATATCTTCTAAAAATTGTTCCATGAGATTACCTCGCTTTCTTCTAAGTCTAGTATGCCATATTTTCTATAAAATCGCTGGTATTTGCTACGAAAGAAAGAGAGAGTGGGACAGAAATCGGTAATTCGTTAGAATTCGATTTCGTCGTCTCACCTCCGCACAGTTGAGTAGGGCTGTAAAAGCTGATGAAATCAGCGTAGTAGAGCCCACTCAACCACTGCGTCTTGCTCGACAATTCAAAAATAATTGAGAGGCTAGGATTTTTGTCCCAGCCTCGTGTTTTAGCCTACAAAAGCATTGATTTCTGCTTCGATATTTGCAATTTTTTCTTTAGCATCTGCTTCAGATTCACCAACTGTAGCGATGTAGAATTTGATTTTTGGTTCTGTACCTGAAGGACGAACGGCAAACCATGAATCATCAGCCAAGATGTATTTAAGAACGTTGCTTGGAGGAGTTGTCAATTTTTCAACGCCGTCAGCAGTAGTAGCTGTTTGTTCCAAGAAGTCTTCTGTCTTAGCAATGTCTGTGTTGTTGAATTGTTTAGGAGCATTGCCACGGAATTTATCCATGATTTTCTTGATTTCAGCAGCCCCGTCAACACCAGAAAGGGTAACAGAGATGGTTTTTTCTGCGAAGTAGCCGTATTGTTTGTAGATTTCTTCGATACCATCTGCCAAAGTCATACCACGTGAGCGGTAGTATGCTGCGATTTCAGCAACGATAAGAACAGCTTGGATAGCGTCTTTGTCACGTACGAATGGTTTGATGAGGTAACCGAAGCTTTCTTCGAAACCAAGCATGTAAGTGTGGTTGTGTTGTGTTTCAAATTCATGGATTTTTTCACCGATAAATTTGAAACCAGTCAAGACGTTAAACATCGTTGCGCCGTAGCTTTCTGCAATCTTAGTCACCAACTCAGTTGATACGATGGATTTACAGAGGGCAGCATTGGCAGGAAGTGTACCAGCTGTTTTGTGAGCTTCAAGAATGTATTTAGCAATGATCGCTCCGATTTGGTTACCAGAAAGGTTTAGGTAAGAACCGTCTGGTTGGCGGATTTCAACACCAAGGCGGTCAGCATCTGGGTCAGTTGCAACCAATACATCAGCGTCTACTTTGCGACCAAGCTCTTCAGCAAGAGCAAAGGCAGCTTGGTTTTCAGGGTTTGGAGATTTAACAGTTGAGAAGTCAGCATCTGGAACAGCTTGAGCTTCAACAACTTGAACAGCTTCAAATCCAGCTTGGGCAAGAGCACGACGAGCCAACATTTCACCAGTACCATGAAGTGGAGTGTAGACAATCTTCATGTCGCGTCCGTATTCATTAATCAAGTCTTGGTTGATGTTTACGCCTTTCACTTCTTTCAAGTATTCAGCGTCGACATTTTCACCGATAACTTCGATGAGACCGCTAGCCTTGCTTTCCTCAAGGTCAGCTAATTGTACAGTGAAAGGATTTTCGATAGCACGGATGTAATCTGTCAATGCATCAGCATCTGCTGGAGGCATTTGTCCACCGTCTTCACCGTATACCTTATATCCGTTAAATGGAGCAGGGTTGTGGCTAGCGGTTACCATGATACCAGCAAATGTGTGAAGATGACGAACAGCAAATGACAATTCCGGTGTTGGACGTAGGCTTTCAAATACATAAGATTTGATTCCGTGTGCAGCTAAAACTTGAGCAGATTCAAAAGCAAACTCTGGAGAGAAGTGACGGCTGTCGTAGGCGATCGCAACGCCGCGTTTCTTCGCTTCCTCACCTTTTGAGTCGATCAATTGGGCCAACCCTTCAGTTGCTTGGCGAACAACATAGATATTAATACGGTTGGTACCAGCACCGATTAATCCACGCATACCAGCTGTACCGAATTCAAGGTTGGTATAGAAGGCATCTTCTTTTGTTTTTTCATCCATTGCGACCAACTCATCACGAAGGTAAGCTGGTAATTCAGCAAAGTCGAGCCATTTTTGGTAGTTTTCTTGATAGGTCATGCAAGCGTCTCCTTTTTGCTTATAATTTAATCGCTTACATTATAGCAAATTTTTTCAGAAAATTCTAGCGATAATTGTAAATCTTTTCAAAAAAATAGAGCTAATTCACCATCAAAAAAAGCCAAGATAAATTGGTCTTGGCTTGAAAGGTTATTTTAATTTTTCAAGAGATGGAACGACTGCACTGGTAATGAGTACTGTCGCAATGACTTCGATGAGAGAGTTGGTAGATACAATCAAGGCTAGGAAATGTTGAATCCCCCCTCCAAAACTGTTACCAAAGAAGAAGTAAATCCCGCTTAAAACGAAAACAGTATTGGTCATAGAGCCGACAATTCCAGCGATCACAAGTCCAGTACGATTGCGAATCCAGCGATAGAAGAAGTAAGGGGTTACCCCGATGAGAATCCGAGGGACAATGGCAATGATAAGGGAGTAGAGATTTCCGTGAGGGACAAAGGGACTAAAGAGATAGCTGGCGGGTGTTATAACCAGGGTATTCATAGTGAGGCTAAAGAGTCCCATGAGGAGTCCTAAGATAGCTCCAATCCGTGGACCGTATATGATAGAGGCGATCACGACAGGAATATGAACCAAGGTTGGTTGAATTCCTGATGGAACAAATTGCAGAATGAAGGACGTCACAAAGTGAATGGTGATCATCACCGCAAAAAAGATGGCAATTCGTGAAATAGAAGATGATTTTCTCATAAACAATTCTCCTTAACAGTTTCTACAATAGTTTCTACAGGCGCTAGAGCTCCAGCACCTTTGTCCCCACAAGCAAGAACAGCATCACGAGGTTGGATGATCTGGTAACCATAGTCTTGTAAGAGCTTTAGATTTCGTTGGGTAGCGGGATGTTCTAGCATTTTTGTATTCATAGCAGGGGCCAGTAATTTTTTAGTTCTTTGTGGCAAGGCTAGAGCTGTGCTTGTGACCATATTATCTGCCAGTCCCATAGCCAATTTAGCAATGGTATTGGCACTGGCTGGCGCGACAAGAAAGAGGTCAGTTTCTTTCCCAATGTTGATGTGCTCGATCCGCTGTGGATCGTCTTCCATCATAACATCTAGCCCGACTTGATTTTTTGAAAGAACTTGCAAGGTTAAAGGGGTGATAAATTTTTGGGCTGAAGGAGTCATGAGGACCTTCACTTCAAAGCCCAATTTGGTTAGTTGGCTGGTAATATCAGCAACCTTATAGGCGGAAATACTACCGGTAACCGCTAAAGTAATGTGTGTCATATGTTCCTTTTTATTTGATATAACGTAGGATAGCCTCTGCGATTTCTGTTTTCGTAGAAGCTTCTAGGACCTGATCGTCTGTCACTAGATAGGCTTGATGCTGACCGTTCTGAATCTTGGTCAGATCATTGGCAACGATCATGCTGGCATGATTTTTAACGAGGCTTTCACGCGCTACCTGGATCAACTCTTCAGAAGAAACGTCGACTAATAGCTTAAAGCCAATCAGTTGAATAGCAGGGTTCCATTCTTTGACGAGCGAGATAATCTTGGGATTTTTCTTTAGAAAGAGTACTTGGTATTCTTCTTTGGAAGAAATTTTCGCTTCCTGATTTTCACGATGGATAAAGGAATGAAGATCTTGAGCTTTCTCAACTTCCTCAAGGCCTGTCATGTAAACAGGTGTGTAATCTGAAACAGCCATAGCGTGAATCAAAACCTGATGATCAGGGACTTCCGTTTTCATTTGTGCGACTAGTTCTTCGACATTCTTGACCAATAGAAGACGTAGGTGTGGGTGAGGATCGGGTTTAAGCGCAGTAGGCGTTGTGATCAAGGTCACCTGATGTCCCTTTGTAAGAGCCATTTCTGCAAGGATTTTCCCTAGGCTCCCGGTGGAATGATTGGTGATCGAACGAACACTATCAATGGCTTCGCTCGTCCCGCCTGATGTAATTAAAATATGCATATGCTTATTTTACACAAAAAAGATACGTAAGTAAAGTTCTGAAGCTATTAGGATTAGCTATGTGTAGCCATAAAATTTAGATAAAAAACGAACGTTCGATTCAAAAGGTGGAAAAACCATGTCATTTTCGCGAATTTTAGGTATAATAGATCTATCAAATATAAAGGAGTCCCTTATGAAAACAGATATCGAAATTGCTCAAAGCATTGAACTCCAACCGATTGTGGACGTTGTTAAGAAGATCGGTTTGGTAGACGATGATCTTGAATTGTATGGAAAATACAAGGCGAAATTGAGCTTTGATAAGATTCGTGAAGTTGAGAAAAATCCAGTAGGAAAACTTATCTTAGTCACTGCGATCAACCCAACTCCAGCTGGAGAAGGGAAATCAACCATTACCATTGGTCTGGCAGATGCTTTGAATAAAATCGGTAAAAAAACCATGATTGCCATTCGCGAACCTTCTTTAGGACCGGTTATGGGGATTAAAGGTGGTGCTGCTGGAGGTGGTTATGCCCAGGTTCTACCGATGGAAGACATCAACCTTCATTTCACAGGGGATATGCATGCCATCACAACGGCTAATAATGCTCTCTCAGCTTTGATTGACAATCATTTGCATCAAGGAAATGAGCTCGGTATTGACCAACGTCGCATTATCTGGAAACGTGTAGTGGATTTGAATGACCGCGCTTTGCGCCATGTTTCTGTCGGTCTTGGCGGTCCTTTGAATGGGATTCCGCGTGAAGATGGTTTTGATATTACGGTTGCTTCTGAGATTATGGCTATCCTTTGCTTGGCGACAGATATTGAAGATTTGAAAAGTCGTTTGGCTAATATTGTGATTGGCTACCGCTATGATCGCAGTCCAGTTTATGTCCGTGATTTGGAAGTGGAAGGGGCTCTTGCCTTGATCCTTAAAGATGCGATTAAGCCAAACTTGGTTCAAACCATCTATGGAACGCCTGCCTTTGTTCACGGTGGTCCATTTGCCAATATTGCCCATGGATGTAACTCTGTATTAGCAACGACGACAGCTCTTCATTTAGCTGACTATACGATTACAGAAGCAGGATTTGGTGCTGACCTTGGTGCTGAAAAATTCCTCGATATTAAAACTCCAAACTTGCCTACTTCTCCAGATGCAGTAGTGATCGTAGCGACACTTCGTGCCCTTAAGATGAATGGTGGAGTTACCAAGGATGCTCTGGCTGAAGAAAATGTAGAGGCTGTTCGTGCTGGTTTTGCCAACTTAAAACGTCACGTTGAAAATATTCGTAAGTTTGGTATTCCTGCAGTAGTTGCCATCAATGAATTTATCACCGATACAGAAGCAGAAATTGCTGCTTTGAAAGAATTGTGTGCTGAAATTGAGGTACCAGTAGAGCTTGCGAGCGTATGGACGAATGGTGCTGACGGTGGAGTTGACCTTGCTGAAACGCTGGTTAAGACCATTGAAACAAGTCCAGCTAACTACACACGTTTGTATGATAACAACCTTTCTGTAGAAGAAAAAATTGAAAAAATTGTGACGGAGATTTACCGTGGTAGCAAGGTAAACTTTGAGAAGAAAGCTAAGACACAAATTGCCCAAATCGTGAAAAATGGTTGGGATAAGTTGCCAATCTGTATGGCCAAAACACAATATAGCTTCTCCGATAATCCAAATGCCTTGGGAGCTCCTGAAAACTTTGAAATCACTATTCGTGAAGTGGTTCCAAAATTGGGAGCAGGCTTTATTGTCGCTTTGACTGGGGATGTAATGACCATGCCTGGTTTACCAAAACGTCCAGCTGCTTTAAATATGGATGTGGCTGCTGACGGAACAGCGATCGGCTTGTTCTAATAGTCGTCTGATGACAAAAAATAACTTCTGTTCAAATGAGCAGAAGTTATTTTGTTATGTACTAGACGAGTTTTATAATGAGAGGAGCTTATGGCTGGCTTTGTGATAGGTAAACCAAAGTTGGAGGGTCATTGGAATCCAAATGAGAGGCTCGCAAAGAATGACTCCTATATAGCCTGTATGAGGGATAATGAAAAATACAAAGAGAATTTTTCCTGTTAACTCGATAAAGCTAGAAATCAAAGGAGTCAATTTTCGACCGATACCTTGGAGGGAATTTCCTAAAATCAAGAGGCATCCTAAGACCGGATAGAAGCAGGAGCTGATTTGCAGATAGAGACTGGCATTTGCGATCAAGTTAGGATTGGTTGATCCAGATATGAGGCTTGTCAAGTACGGGCTTGTAAAGAAGAGGAGGATGGCAACAATGATCGACCAAACGAAGGAGAGGAGACAAGCTTGTTTAACGCCTTTTTGAATGCGTCGGAATTGTTTGGCACCAAAGTTTTGCGAGGTAAAGGTCGTCATACTAGTGGAAATAGCAGCCATTGGCAGAAGGGCAAAGGACATGATCCGACGAGCTGAGATTTGAGCACTAATGATGGTCATTCCAAGCTTATTGATAGCTGATTGTAAGATGACTGTTCCGATAGAGACAATAGAAGACATGAGCCCCATGGTAAATCCCTGACTGATTAAGTCCTGATAGAGTCTTTGATCCCAAACAAAATCGTTTCGATTTGGCAGGAGGAAAGGCACTTTTTTGCGAATATAAAAGAAACAAAGAAGTGCAGAAAAACTTTGCGCAATAATGGTCGCAATCCCAGCGGATTGGACTCCGAGATGGAGTTGGGTAATAAAATAAAGATCAAGAAGAATATTGAGAACAGCAGCGATAATCAAGAAATAGAGTGCCGCTAAGCTATCGCCAACCGCTCGGAGAAGTCCGGCACAAAGATTATAGGCAAAGGTCACAGCTACACCATTGACTATGGTGGAGATATAGAGATAGGACTGAGCTATAATAGCTGGTGGGGTCCCTAAAAACTGGAGAAGGGGATAAAGACCCACAACACCAATAGATATCACGAAGAGACTAAGGATGCCGCCAATAACAGCAGTTGCTGCGACAGATTTTCGTAATTGGTCATCGTTTTTAGCTCCATAATTTCTCGCGATAATGATGCCCATCCCATTTCCAACACCGACAGCAAATCCAACAATCAGATCAAAAATAGCGGAGGTCGCACCAACGGCGGCCAATGATTTTTGACCTAAAAATCGTCCTACAATCATGACATCCGAGGTATTGTAGAGTTGTTGGAAGATATTGGATAAAAGAATAGGAAAGGCAAAACTTAAAAGAGTGGGTAAAATAGGACCATCTATGAGGTTCACACGTTGAATTCTTTTCATAGTGCCATTATACCAACTTCAGTAACCAGCGACAAGCATCGGTAGTTGAATCCCCTTACATTTTTTGATATAATCGTGTCAGAAAAGGAGGCCTTATGAGCTTAACGAGCCAATTAATCACGGAAACGTTCCCAGATCTGGATAAGGTCGAAAGGCTGAATATCGAAGCATTTCCAGAAGAAGAGCGTGTTCCTTTGTCAGAATTTTTACGCTATACGGACAATGACGATGCCAATTTCTTTGCTTTTTATAACGAGGAAGAATTTGTCGGATTTGCTTTTTCAATCTATAATCAGAAAGCTTTTTATGTAAGTTTCTTTGCCATTATGCCACATTTAAGAAGCCACGGATATGGTCAAGAAATCATTGAAAAATTGGTGGAATTTTACCAAAGGACCATGATTCTTGAAGTGGAACGTTTAGATGAAGAATGCGACAATATAGAGCAGCGTCAGTCTCGGATGGATTTCTATAAGCGAAATGGATTTAAAACTGCTAATGCTTTTTTAGAATACGATGATCTGAGTTTTGAGATTCTTTATCGAGGCGATCAATTTGATGAAGAGGCTTATCGCGATATTTTCCGTAAACTGCAGGAAGAAAATTATTTCGATTTCCGCATTAAATATAGACGCTTTAGTGACCACTAGAAAAGAAAGAGAGTGGGACAGAAATCGATAATTCGTTAGAATTCGATTTCGTCGTCCCACCTCCGCACAGTTGAGTAGGGCTATAAAAGCTGATGAAATCAGCGTAGTAGAGCCCACTCAACCACTGCGTCTTGCTCGACATCCAAAAACAATTGAGAGGCTAGGACTTTTGTCCCAGCCTCTTTTAGTTTAGATATAGCATTAAGAACTCAATCAGTTTCATGATTTGTGTAAAGAACCAAGGCAGAAACAGAAGAGCTAGGAAGGCAACATGCCATTTCCAATAGAGTGAAACCAAGCCGACGGTTTCTCGAATCCAAGCGGATGGGAGATAGTAAAAAGCTGTTCTTGAACCGATACTTCGACCAGGTATTTTCAATCGTCTCATAAAGACACCTGCACGGAGCGCGTGAAAAGAATTGGTTACTACAAGGACTCTCTTGCCCAGCCCCTCTTTTTCAAGGATACGCTTGCTAAAGGTCAGGTTTTCAAAAGTAGTACGAGAGCGATTCTCGATGAGAATGGCGTATTCAGGAACCCCATGTTCCATTAAGTATCTGGCCATAGCTTCCGCCTCAGCGATCAGCTCATCTGACCCTTGGCCACCAGAAACAATCAGCTTTGGTCGTCCGTCGAACTGCTCATAAATGGCCTTTCCCTTATCAAGACGCTGGGCCAAGAGTGGGGGAACCTTGTCTCCGATCAAACCTGAGCCAAGAATGATAATGGCGTCCGGCTCTTTGCGAACTGGAAAGAGATTGCAAAAGGTCCCGTAGGATACATAAGAGAGGTAGAGAAAGGTCATGTAAAATAGGGCAAAGTCAGTCAGATAAATGAGGATGTCATTCCCTGGGAAATAGGGTAGAAAATGTAGTGCCAAAGCTCCGATAATAAACAGTCCATAGAGCAGCGATAGGAGGTTGGCCAGTCTTTTTCCTTCAAAAAGCATCATTTGACGGCCGTTAAAGAGAAGAAAAAGAGAGGAGAAAATAATGCTGAGAAAAACGAGGATGGAAATCACCACAAAGACAATCATTGCAATTTGTTGATTAAACCATAGCTCAGTTCGAACGACTAGTAAAAATGCAGAAATCAGTAGAAGAAGCCCTAGGTTTATCGAAAAGAGATAAGCATTGAACAGTCTTCTGCGATCACTCATAAAGAACAATAAAAAGATAAGAGCTGGAAATAACCAGAATAGATATAGATACATGTTTTGCACCTCGTAAAATCTTACATCCATTGTACCATAATGACTGATAGAACTAGCGGATTGTTCATGCAAATAAGTTGCTTTCTTCAAATGAATTTGATAAAGTTAAGATTATCGTTTTTTTAAGGAGATAGTATGTTACGAAAAGGTTCCCTGACAGGTTTATTACTGTTCGGTATTTTTTTTGGTGCTGGAAACCTGATTTTCCCACCGGCTCTTGGTGCTTTATCGGGTAATCAATTTTGGCCAGCTATTGCTGGGTTTGTCCTTTCAGGCGTGGGAATTGCCATTGTGACCTTGATTATCGGGACACTTAATCCCAAAGGATATATTCATGAGATTTCTCGTAAGATTTCACCTGTTTTCGCGATTGTATACTTAGTTGCGCTGTATCTTTCGATTGGTCCTTTCTTTGCCATTCCAAGAACGGCGACGGTATCTTTCGAAGTGGGGATAGCCCCCTTATTAGGTGGAATGAATGCCAGTTTAGCACTTTTCATTTTTACCCTGGTCTATTTTTTGCTAGCCTTTCTGATTGCTTTGAATCCATCTAAGATTCTAGATCGGATTGGTCGTATATTGACCCCGATCTTTGCGATTCTCATTTTGATCTTGGTCGTTCTTGGGGCTCTGAAATACAGTGGACATGCTCCAATGGTGGCCACAAAAGCCTATCAGGCATCTGCCTTTGGGCAAGGATTTTTAGAGGGGTACAATACCTTGGATGCCTTGGCATCTGTTGCCTTTAGTGTGATCGCAGTGACTACCTTGAATCAACTTGGATTTTCAAGTAAGAAAGAATATATCAAGACCATTTGGTTGGTTGGAATTGTTGTAGCCCTTGGTTTTAGTGTGCTGTATATCGGTTTAGGATATCTGGGGAATCATTTTCCAATTCCGGCTTCCGTTATGGCATCTGATAGCAATAAAGGGGTTTATGTATTATCAGAAGCGACCAAAGCGATCTTTGGTCCGACTGCTCAGATTTTCCTAGCAGGAATGGTGACGGTAACTTGCTTTACCACAACCGCTGGTTTAATCGTCTCTACTAGTGAATTCTTCCATAGCACCTTCCCTAAGGTTTCTTACAAGGTCTATGCAAGTGTCTTCACTCTGATTGGTTTTGCGATTGCAAACCTTGGCTTGAATACCATTATTGCTTTCTCATTGCCGGTCTTGATGATTCTTTACCCAATCACCATTACCATTGTATTGATTGTGATAGTGAATAAATTTGTGGCTCTTTCAAAACCAGGAATGCAATTGACTATTTTCTTGGCTAGCTTGGTCTCTCTTGCAAGTGTTCTGGCAAGTACCTTTAAAATTTCTCTAGTAGAAAAGGGGATTGCTTTGCTTCCATTTGCGGCTCAATCTCTTCCATGGTTAGTGCCAGTAGTCATCGGGATTCTTTTATCGCTCGTATTACCAAATAAACAAACAGCAGAAAAATAAGTTATATTAGAAACTCTAAAGTTTTGTGCTTTAGAAATAGATTGAAGATAATATCCTCTTAGAAACTTTCCTTAGGTGAGTACGGACGTCAGCGAACTTCATAGAAGTTCCATGACTTAGTTTTGAATCTAAGGTTTCAAAACTCCCGAGTGCTAGAAACATCACTGTTTCTAGCACTTTTCTCACGGCGGAAAGTTTCAATGTATACTTGAATGTGCCTTATATATTCTTTTAGTTTTTCACCACAACTTAGACTCTAAAGTTATTGGCTTTAGGGTCTTTCTTTTGAAACTAGTACCCAAATCCAAACTTTAGTAAAAAAACGTAGCAGAAATTTTTCTTTTTTGTCAGTCAATGCTATACTGAATGTAGCATATCAATATACGGAGTGAACTATGAATCCAATCATTTTTTCATTGACAGTTTTTCTTGCGGGTATTCTGTCTTTCTTTTCTCCCTGTGTCTTTCCTTTGCTACCGGTTTATATTGGAATCTTGCTAGGAAGTGATCAGGAAAAGGCTATCCGATTGTTCGGGAAAAAAATTCGCTGGCATGGCTTGTTGAAAACCCTTTGTTTTATTGCCGGTATTTCTGTTATTTTCCTCCTCATTGGTTTTGGAGCGGGTTTGCTAGGAAAGATCATGTACACCAATTGGTTCCGTTATCTGATGGGAGCCCTCATCATTATCCTTGGTCTTCATCAAATGGAAGTCTTTCATTTTCATTTCCTTGAAAAGCAAAAATCAGTAGATTTTGGAGCCAACAAACAGAAGAATGAATTGTTTTCAGCTTTTCTCCTTGGTCTTGGCTTTAGTTTTGGTTGGACGCCTTGTATTGGTCCGGTATTAGGATCAGTTCTTGCTTTAGCAGCATCAGATGGACAAGATGCTCTTATGGGAGCTATTTATCTCCTTGTTTATACCTTGGGAATGGCTCTTCCGTTTTTACTGTTGGCCTTAGCATCTAGTCTGGTCCTACCTTACTTTAATCGTCTCAAACCCCATTTGTTATTGCTGAAGAAAATCGGCGGAGCCATCATTATTCTGATGGGAATTCTCTTACTTTTGGGACAATTGAACAGTTTGTCATCTATCTTTTCATAAAATATTCCGGAGGTTTAACGCATGATGAAAGGTTTTAAATACGCTTGTTTCTCAGTAATTTCTCTAGCTTTGCTGTCAGCTTGTTCCATGAATCAATCCAGTGAGAGTGGTATGGACAATCAGCCAACAATGAATACAACAACGAATAAGAATCCTTTGGTGGGAAAAGACGCCAGTGACTTTGAACTAAAGGATATGAAGGGGAATACGGTCAAACTTTCAGACTACAAAGGGAAAAAGGTTTATTTGAAATTTTGGGCAACCTGGTGTGGCCCTTGCCGGCAAAGTATGCCCGAATTAGAGAAATTGGTCAAGGATACAGATAGAGACTTTGAAATTCTGACCATTATGGCACCAGGACTCCAAGGTGAAAAAACAGAAGAAGAATTCGTCAAATGGTTTGATCAACAAGATTACAAGTCAGTACCGGTCTTGTACAATCCAGATGGTTCTGCATTTGCAGATTATCAGGTTCGCTCTATTCCTACAGAAGTCTTTATAGACAGTCATGGGAAAATTGGACATGTCCAATTAGGGGCTATTTCAAACGAAGATGCTAAGAAGATCATCAAGGAGTTACAATAAAAAATGAAGCACGAAGCTTCATTTTTTCTAGTTTCTTAGTTGCTTGCACCAGAAGTGGCATCGGCATCTCCGTGCCCTCCGTCACCATGTCCTCCAGCATCAGAAGCACCAGAAGTTGCATCTGCACTACCGTGTCCACCAGCAGGAGCAAATGGACCGCTTCCGCCAACTAGACGTTGACCTGTTGTTTGCAGGTACCAGTCCAACCATGGTTTGAAGTTGAAGACAATCTCATTGATACCAGCGTAAGAACCATCTTCATAGTACATAGCTTGGTAGTTGTGAGTGTTGATCACGCCTTCAGGAGATCCTGGAACAATGGTCCGAACATAGTCTTGGTTACCGTTACGAAGGGTACCAATCACCCATTCCACGTTTTTCATACGTGCTGGTGGTAGGGAGCCGTGAACGGTTGACATCCGGCTTCCTGATTGAGGTGGCACGCGTTTAGCAAACATGGTATCTGGATCTTGATGGGCATTGTTGTAGTAGAGGAATTGGTTGTTATCATCGGCATAAGTCAATTCAAATGGCATAGCCTTTAAGAACATATCAATTTGGTTAACAGTTAGGATACCGTGGTCGAGTTTGACATAGGTATCGCCAGAAACGGCACCAGTGATTTCAGCTACTTTTTCTACCCAATCTGGATCGTCAGGATCGACTTCAGTAACAGTTGTAGCGATTGGATGATTACAATCCAAGTCTTCTGGTTCAATTGGTTTTGGTTTTTTCAATTTCGATACAACCTCAACGTATTTCATAAAATTATCCAAGCAGGTTTCAAGGAATTTGACGGTTCCCTCGTTGATGATATTGCCGTTTTCGTCAAAAGCTTCTTTTGCTTTTCCAAGAAGGAATTCATTTCCTGGAAGGGTATAAGCATTGACACCTGGGGCATCGAGGATCTTACGGAGGTGAACTTGTGCACGTGAAGTTCCTTGATCATAGTAAGAAGCACCGACGATCATAACCGGTTTGTTTTCAAATGGATGCACCTCGAAAGATAGCCATTCAAGAACAGACTTGAGAGCAGCAGAGATCGTATGGTTGTGCTCTGGAGTGGCAATGATAACACCATCTGCACGAGTGATTTTGTTATATAAAAGACGCAATTGGAAACTTTCGTCCCATTTTTCATCTTGGTTAAACATTGGAACTTCGTCGATTTCAAGAACTTCCAATTCAAATTTGATTTTAAATTGGCGGCGAATGAATTCCAAAAGTTTACGGTTATATGATTGATCGTAGTTCGATCCTACAAGTCCAACAAATTTCATTCTTTTCTGTCTCCTATCTTACAAGTTTTCCCAGTCAAATTCTTCAGCATCTTTTCGAAGCAATTCTTGGGCGTTGCGCAATTTGTCTGTGATTTTTACAAACACACGGAAATCATCAAAGATGGCATCTAATTTTTGAATGACATCTAAATCCACTAAGTCTCCATTTTGATCAAAGGCTTGCAATGAATGAGAGAGCAAGAATTCATCTGGCAAAACAGTCGCTTTAATTTCTGGAGCATTTAAGATTTGGCGAAGTTGGAGTTGGGCGCGTGAAGATCCCAACGTACCGTATGATGCCCCAGTAATCATGACCGGTTTGTTCAACAATGGGAAGACTCCATATGAGAGCCAAGCGAGTGCACTCATCAAGACTGCTGGAATAGAGTGGTCGTATTCTGGAGTTCCAATAATGACCCCATCAGCTTCTTCAATTTTTGCAACAATATCCAAGACAGCTTCAGGCACTTGTTTGTCGGCTGGTTTGTTAAAGACAGGGATATCTTTAATTTCGACCAATTCGATCTCAGCCTTATCAGCAAAATGTTTTTGCATGTATTGAAGCAGTTGACGGTTTGTAGAACGTTTGGAGTTAGTCCCCACAATCGCAATAAGTTTTATCATGGAATATTCCTTTCTGATAGGAGAATTATAAATAAGATTGAAGCCCACTTGTATAGGCGATCTTGCCTGATTGAAAAACCAATAAGGTATCTATACCAGGAAGTGATTCAACAGTGTTGAGGATAGAAGCAGGAGATTCCCCGAACAAGCGGGTAGTCCATATCTCCCCGTCTACGGATCGATCAGATATGATGGTGATACTGGCTAAGTCTGTCTCGACCGGATAGCCCGTCGCGCTATCAAAAATGTGGTGAAACGACTGGCCGTCAACTTCTAAATGACGCTCGTAGATGCCAGAGGTGACAATAGATTTATCCTTGACAGAGAGGACCAGTAGGTGCTGACCCCTTTTTTCGACTGGATTTTGAATGCCAATCCGCCAAGGCTGTTGTTTGATAGGGTGTTGACCGACAGTGAGGATATTTCCTCCAAGATCGATCAAGGCATCTGTTACTCCCTGACTCTTTAAAAAGGTTGCAATACAGTCCGCACTATAGCCCTTAGCCAAGGCTCCCAAATCAATCTTCATTCCAGGACGCGTCAGAAAGACCGTATGGTTTTCTGGGTCGAGCTGGATTTGGTGAGGATCGATCTTGGCCAGAGCTTGATCAATTTCCCCTTGCTGGGGACGTCTAGCATCTGAAAATCCAATTCGCCAGGTCTGTACAAGAGGACCAATGGCGATGTTTAAATGGCTGTTCTGAGCTTGACTATGCAAGGTTCCTAATGCAATCAGTTCAAAAAGATCTGGATGTACTTGGACAGGAGCAATACCAGCTTGGTGATTGACCTCCATGAGTTCAGAACTTGCATCATTAGCACTGAAGCGATGTTCGTAGGAGCGAAGAAGTTCAAAGCAGCGGGCTAAGAGTTCATTCGCTTGTGGGTGACAGATCGAAACAGTGATGGTCGTTCCCATCAACCGTTCGGATCGACTACTTAGGTCCACTAAAAATCTATCCTTTCCTATTTTCACTTACTTACAGTATATCAAAAAGATATCGTTTTCACAATCCTTTCAAGCATATTGTTTGACATTTTTTGAAACATGTGAAGTGTGATTTTCTGGAAAATTGAAAAAAAGATCACAAATTCTGAGCAAAATAATTGTAACCGATATCATTTTTATGATATACTCAAGAAGTAAATTAAATTAAAGGTAGGATTTATTCTATGAGTAAAATCGTTGTTGTAGGGGCTAACCATGCCGGAACAGCTTGTATCAACACTATGTTAGATAATTTCGGAAATGAAAATGAAATTGTAGTTTTTGACCAAAACTCAAACATTTCATTCCTTGGATGTGGGATGGCGCTTTGGATCGGTGAACAAATCGATGGTCCTGAAGGTCTTTTCTACTCTGACAAAGAAAAATTGGAAGCAAAAGGTGCAAAAGTCTACATGAATTCACCTGTTCTTTCAATTGACTATGACAACAAAGTGGTTACAGCGGAAGTTGATGGAAAAGAACACAAAGAATCTTATGAAAAATTGATCTTTGCGACTGGATCAACACCAATCATTCCTCCAATTAAAGGAGTTGAAATCGTACCTGGTAACCGCGAATTCAAAGCAACTCTTGAAAATCTTCAATTCGTTAAATTGTACCAAAACGCTGAAGAAGTGATAGAAAAATTGAAAGATAACAGCAAACACTTGAACCGTATCGCCGTCGTTGGTGGTGGTTACATCGGTGTTGAACTTGCGGAAGCTTTCGAACGTCTTGGTAAAGATGTTGTCTTGGTGGATATCGTGGACACTGTCTTGAATGGATACTACGACAAAGACTTCACTGACATCATGGCGAAAAACTTAGAAGACCACAACATCCGTTTGGCACTTGGACAAACGGTTCAAGCGGTTGAAGGAGATGGTAAGGTAGAACGCCTTGTAACCGATAAAGAAACCTTCGATGTAGATATGGTTATCTTGGCTGTTGGTTTCCGTCCTAATACAGCTCTTGCTGATGGTAAGATCGAACTCTTCCGCAATGGTGCTTTCCTTGTTGATAAGAAACAAGAAACGTCACTTCCAGGTGTATACGCAGTTGGTGACTGTGCGACTATCTTCGATAACGCTCGTAACGAAATGAGCTACATCGCTCTTGCGTCTAATGCGGTTCGTTCTGGTATTGTCGGTGCCTACAATGCGACTGGTCATGAATTAGAAGGAATCGGTGTTCAAGGTTCTAACGGTATCTCTATCTACGGCCTTCACATGGTTTCAACTGGTTTGACGCTTGAAAAAGCGAAAGCTGCAGGCTTCAATGCCACTGAAACTGGCTTCAACGACCTTCAAAAACCTGAATTTATCAAACACGATAACTACGAAGTTGGTATCAAGATCGTTTATGATAAAGACACACGTCAAATCCTTGGAGCTCAAATGGTATCCCGTGATAGCGCCATCTCAATGGCTATCCACATGTTCTCACTTGCGATTCAAGAACACGTGACGATTGATAAATTGGCTTTGACTGATTTGTTCTTCTTGCCACACTTCAACAAACCTTACAACTACATCACAATGGCAGCTTTAACTGCTGAATAATAGCTAAAGTTCTATTAAAAACTTTCCTTAGGTGAGTACGGACGTCAGCGAACTTCGTAGAAGTTCCATGACTAATTATTGAGCCTAAGGTCTCAATAATTCCGAGTGCCTGAAACTGTATTGTTTCAGGCACTTTTCTCACAGCGGAAAGTTTTGACTTTTCTTTATTCGTTCCATAATAAATAGAACATATTTATATTTCTTTGTAGAATTTCTTAACTTATTTTACTTGATAAAATGGTTTGTCTACATTCTAAACAAAACTAACAAGGGTGATTTTGTTTTTTTCTGTCTTTGCATGTATTCAGAGGCAGTGAAATAAGGTATAATGAATAGGATAAGAGTTTGAAGGAGTTAGGGAATGTCTGCTAAAGAAGAAGCCTTTAAAAATGAATTTCAATTTGCCTCTAGTTCAATTGTGGCCCATATTGTCAGAGGTGTTTTGGTTGGGATTGTTGTGGGATGCATCGTCTCGAGTTTTCGTTTTTTGATCGAGCATTTGTTTCATTTTGTTCAGGGCGTCTACAAGGAGATGTCTGGTCAACCACTTTATTTGCCAGCGATGCTGTTGGGGTATGGGGTGGTCGTACTGCTTGCTGGTCGCCTCATTCGCACCAATCGGGATATCAAGGGATCAGGTATTCCACAAGTCGAAGCAGAACTCAAGGGACTCTTGGCGGTGAGTTGGTGGGATACCCTGTGGAAGAAGTATATTCTAGGTGTCTTGGCCATCGGAAGTGGTTTGATGCTTGGTCGTGAAGGTCCTAGTATTCAATTAGGAGCGATGGGTGGAAAAGGAGTGGCCCATCATTTGAAGGTCAGTCCGGTTGAGGAGCGGTCTTTGATAGCAAGTGGGGCTGCTGCTGGTCTTGCGGCTGCTTTTAATGCGCCTATTGCTGGTCTCTTATTTGTGGTTGAAGAGGTCTACCATCATTTTTCACGCTTCTTTTGGATTTCGACCTTAGCTGCTAGTTTGACGGCTAATTTTATTTCACTCAATGTCTTTGGTCAAACACCAGTGCTTCATATGCCACAAAATATTCCGCCACTCCATCTGTCTCAGTACTGGATTTATCTTTTTCTAGGAGTCTTTTTAGGGGCAGCGGGTTATGTCTACGAAGTAGTGGTTCTCAATATCGGTCAACTGTATCGTTTGCTAGAAAAGATTTTCCATGTTCCTACTCATTATTCTTCTTTATTTGCTTTTATCTTGATTCTTCCAATCGGTTATTTGCTGCCTCAAATTCTTGGTGGTGGGAATCAATTGGTCTTGGATTTAGCTCGAGTACCGTATCCAGTGCTGACCATCCTTCTCTATTTTGCGATTCGTTTCATCTGGAGTATGTTGAGCTATGGTAGTGGCTTGCCAGGTGGCATCTTCCTGCCCATACTAGCATTAGGGTCACTTTTAGGGGCAATCGTTGGAACCTTCCTCCAAAACATTGGCTTTATCTCTCAAAATCAGCTGCCTCTTTTCATCATTTTAGGAATGAGTGGGTATTTTGGGGCTATTTCAAAAGCTCCATTAACAGCGATGATCTTGGTAACAGAGATGGTCGGTGATATTCGCAGTTTAATGCCCCTAGGTATGGTGACCTTGCTGGCTTATATGATCATGGATCTCTTCCATGGAGCGCCAGTCTATGAAGCCATGCTCGAGCAATTGTTGCCGGATAAGGCGCAAGAAGAAGGAGAGTTGACTTTAATTGAGATCCCTGTATCAGAAAAGATTGCAGGAAAGCAAGTTCATGAACTGCACCTCCCTCAAGATATCTTGATCACCACGCAAATGCGAAGCGGTAAGAGCTATACGGTCAATGGTGCAACCCGCTTGTATCTAGGGGATAGCATCTTTGTGGTGGTTAAAGAATCCGAAATCGGACGGGTCAAGGATATCCTTTTGTAAAAGACAGATTCAAAGAAAAGTTTTTCTATTATTAAATTTTCAGACAATTATTGAAAAATGAGAAAATATCTGGTAAAATAAGGGCAAGAACAAATGAGGAGAAGTCTTTCATGAAAAAATATAGTCTACTCTTATTGAGTGTTGCTCTTTTAGCAGGATGTGCGAATTCTACTAGCAAACAGTCGAATCAAAAGACGCAAACCAGCTCAACGGTGCAGTTGTCAAAGGATGACCAGAAGACCTTGGACAATGCGACAGCGGAATACAAAGACTTTGTTGAAATGCAAATTGACCAATTGCTCAAGGATACAGAAGGTTTCCGAGATACCCTAAAAGCTGGAAATTTGGAAGAAGCTAAAAAGCAATACCCCTTGATCCGCATGGCTTATGAACGTTCCGAACCAATTGCTGAAACCTTCGGGGAATCAGATGTCAAGATCGACTACCGTTTGGTGGATTATGTGGATGAAAATAAATCAGAAGATGGCTGGTCAGGTTTCCACCGGATTGAGCGTATCCTTTGGGAAAACAATACTACAGATGGAACAGACAAATACGCTGACCAACTGGTGAACGATATTAAGGAGTTGAAAGCTAAAATTGCTACAGTAGAAGTAACACCGGATATCATGTTGACCGGAGCTGTTGATTTGCTCAATGAAGTGGCAACGCAAAAGATTACAGGTGAAGAAGAAGTCTTCTCTCATACAGATCTTTACGACTTCCGCGCCAATATTGAAGGGGCTGAAAAGATCTTCTCTCTCTTTAAACCTTTGATTGAGAAAAAAGATTCTAAATTGGTTAAAACCTTGGAAGCAGAATTCAAAAATGTCAATGCTCTATTGGACAAACACATGACAGATGATTCAAACTATAAGTCTTACACAGACTTATCCAAGGAAGATACCAAGGAATTGGCAGAAGCTGTGACCAAACTTGGTGAACCTTTGTCTCAAATGGGTGTGATTTTAGATGGGAAATAAGAAAAATGGCTGACGAAAAATTTTTAGATAAAAAAATGGACCGTCGTGAATTTCTTAAAAAAGCAGGTATTGGAGGGGCTGGTCTAGCGCTGGGCCTCTCTGGTGCATCTGCTTTTTTCGCTAATCAAGACAGTTCCAGCAAAAAAGCTTATGATGGGGATGAAGACATCTCCTTTTATGGCAAGCACCAAGCAGGGATTACGACTCCTATGCAGAAGGCTTGCTACTTGGTGGTATTAGACCTTCACACGACGGACAAAAAAGAAATCATCCAGCTCTTTAAAGACTGGACTGATTATAGTAGTAAATTAGTCGAAGGAGAGTTGGTCAAAAAAGATGGTTCCAATGCCCTCTTGCCACCAACGGATACTGGTGAAACAGTAGGACTTAACCCCTATCGCTTGAGCCTGACTTTTGGGGTTTCTGCTTTCTTTCTAAAGAAGCTGGGCTTGGAGTCCAAACGTCCCAAGCTCTTTCGTGATTTGCCCCCATTTCCAAAGGAGCAGTTGCAGGACAAATACACTGGTGGTGATATCGTCATTCAGGCCTGTGCAGATGATGAGCAAGTTGCCTTTCATGCGGTGAGAAATCTGATTCGTAAGGGTCGCAATACCATTACCATGAAGTGGAGCAAATCAGGCTTTGCGGCTATTGGTGACCGAAAAGAAACGCCCCGCAACCTCTTTGGTTTCAAGGATGGAACAGCAAATGTCACGACGGAGAAGGATTTTGACAAGGTCGTCTGGACTGACAGCAAGGATTGGATGAAGGGTGGTTCCTATATGGCTCTTCGCTTAGTGCAAATGCACTTGGAAACTTGGGACCGAACGAATTTGCAGGAGCAGGAAAATACCTTTGGTCGCTACAAGGAGTCCGGTGCTCCCTTTGGTAAAACCAACGAATTTGATGAAGTAGATTTATCTAAACTACCAGTAGATTCACATGTCCGTTTGGCCAAAGAAGTGGATCGACCAATTTTACGGCGGTCTTATTCTTATTCAGATGGTATCAATGAACAGACTGGGCAATTTGATGCCGGCTTGATCTTTATCGCGTTTCAAAAGGATCCGAACAGCTTTGTCAAAATCCAAACCAACTTGGGCGCAGTCGACAAAATGAACGAGTACATCACCCATATCGGAAGTGGACTCTTTGCTTGCTTTGCAGGTGTTGAGAAAGGAGGGTATCTTGGTCAAGCACTCTTTGAATAAATTCTTGATCTTGTTCGGTCTTCTTGCTTTGTTCTGGACTCATCCAGTGGCTGCGGAGTCTTATAGCGATCTCTTTATCAAGATTACAGATGCAACAACCGCTGTAGAAAATAAGAACCAGGATAAGGCCAAGGCATTAATCGCTGAGATTCAGGCTGCTTTTGAATCCAAAGACCACCATGATTCCAAGGCAGGGAAAAAAGTTAGCCAAGCCTTAGCTATAAAAGGGGAGGTAACTAAAGACGATCTCACCAAGATCTCATCAGCCTTGCTCGCTTTTGAAAAAGAACAAAATCCGGTCGATTTAGAGGCGGAAAAAGACAAACTCGTGAGTCGCCTCGCTCCTTACTTTAAGAACCTACAAGAGGCCATTACGGCTAAGGATCTGGATGAAACTCGTCAAACCTATGCCGATCTCAATAATACCTGGACGCGAAACGAAGCGGTGGTCAGAGATCACAGCACAGCCTACTATGGTAAAATCGAGACGGCCATTTCGCTTTTGCGCAGTAGTATTGAAACAGAGCCTACCGATTTTACCAACATCCAGTCCTCTTATGATGACCTCAAAAATGGGATTGATGCCTTTGTAAAAGGAGAAGCCATTAGCAATGCCAGTACGGATTTGACGTTGAACGATGGGATCAAGCTTTTGGAGAAGGCGCAAAGCCAATTCCAATCCGGCGACGATAAGTCTGCTGCAGCGACTATGAAGCAGTTTATCACCATCTGGCCAACTATCGAAGGGGATGTCAGCACGACCAATCCCAGTCTCTACACGCGCGTAGAGAGCGAATCCCCGGTCATTATGGTCAAGGGGAAAGAGAAGGCCTATCAAGAGAAATTACAAGGATTGATCAGAGACCTGTCTGCGATCGATACGACAGCTTCTTACAACGCCTTTGATGCCATGTTGATTCTTTTGCGTGAAGGAGTAGAAGCCCTTCTGATCGTCATGGCACTTGTGACGACCCTTAAGGCTGCTAAGATGAGGAAAGGCCTTAAATGGGTTTACGGTGGAGCTATTGCGGGTGTTCTTGCCAGTGCAGCGATTGCTCTTGTTTTGCAAGTAGCATTTCCAGCCGTTACTTCGGGGTCTAATCGGGAAATCATTGAAGGTGGCGTTGGGATTTTCGCTGTGGTCATGATGATTCTCATCGGAATTTGGCTCCACAGCAAGTCCTCTGTCAAACAGTGGAATGCCTTTATGGAACGTAAAATGAAGACAGTGACGTCTACTGGAAGCTTTGTGTCGATGTTTGCTCTCAGTTTCTTAGCAGTCTTTCGTGAAGGGGCTGAGACTATTCTCTTTTATGTTGGGATCATTCCGCGGATTACAACCGCGAATTTCTTACTGGGAATAGGGTTTGCCATAGCCGTTCTCATCATCATTGCATTGGCCATGACCAAGGCCAGTCAAGCTATCCAACCTCATCGAATCTTTTTCATTCTGACGTGGTTGATTTACGCTTTGGCCTTCAAGATGCTCGGTGTCAGCATTCACGCCCTGCAGTTGACCAATATCCTACCTAGCCATTTGGTCAATGGACTTCCAACCATCGATTGGGCGGGGATCTATCCAAGCTGGGAAGTTCTTCTTCCTCAAGGTATCTTTGTGGCCTTGATCGCACTCGTTACGGTGAGACAACATGGCAAAGAGTAGAGCAGATGAAATGACTATTGTTGAACATTTGGTCGAATTTCGAAAACGATTGATCGCAGTGGTCTTGTGCTATATTATCGTCTTCATCCTAGCATTTGTATTTGGAGGAGAAATCTATCAAGCCTTGACGGCTAGCCTGCATCAAAAACTGCTGGTACTGGGACCGAATGATATTCTCTGGATCTATGTATCGCTGGCCAATCTCACATCCTTTAGCCTGACCTTGCCCTTTATTGTCTACCAGATTTGGCAATTTGTAAGGCCGGCTTTGAGGGAGAAGGAGGCGCGTGCAGTCTTTGCCTACATCCCAGCTAGCTTTATTTGCTTTGTACTGGGGCTTGCATTTGGTTATTTCTTTGTCAGTCCAGCTATTTTAGAGGTCCTGATGCGATTGGGAGAAGGGCTGTTTGATACCCAATTAACAGCACAAAATTATCTAACCTTCTTATGGCACACTACCTTGCCTTTAGGGGTCTTGTTCGAGTTACCAGTTTTGGTCGCTTTTCTGACCTCGATTGGACTTTTGACACCACAGTTTTTAATAACCTACCGACGTTATGCTTACTTTGTTCTGCTGGTCTTAGCCGTCGTGCTAACCCCTGCAGACTTTATCAGTGACTTGGCCATGACACTCCCTTTGATCCTCTTATTTGAAGTCAGTGTCGCCTTCAGTAAAGTCATCTATTCAAGAAAAAGGAGAAACTAATGGGAATTTTACGTGATATTGGAGCACCAGGTTTGATCATCATCATCCTGGGCGCCCTCTTGATTTTTGGACCAAAACGCCTGCCTGAGTTGGGCCAGTCCATCGGCAAAATGTTTGCTGAATTTAAGACAGCTGTCAATAAAGGCAGTGAAGAAGCAGATCAAGACGCCAAAGAAGCTAAAGAAGAAAAAGAATAATCAGACAATTTTCAAAATTCTATTGAGTTCGATTGCATAAAAAGGTATAATAAGACAAGTACTTGCAATCGACGAAGGAGGAAACCATGATTATTACGATTTTGTCACTCATTTTCTATTTTAGCTATATCGGATTCTTATGCTGGTTGGTCGTAAAAATTGTCGAAAAATTGTTCAATTTCTTGTTGAACCGTTAATGAAGAAACAATCCATTTCACCCCGAGTGAGTGGATTTTTTGTGTCCAATTCAGTTAGAAAGATTCAAACAAAGAGGTTTTAACGGTCTCAGATTGAAGATAAAGTCATATAAAAAACTTTCCTTAAGTGAGTACGGACGTCAGCGAACTTATTAGAAGTTCCATGACTAAATCAAAATACAAAGGGCGTCTGCGGATAAAGTCAAAAGAGGAAATTAGAAAGCAAGTGAAACAACACAACAAAACCATCGTTTTACTGACTGTTTTGTTTATTGCTATGCTTTCCATTTAAATGTTTTTATATCTTTCAACTTCTAGTATTTCTTGTTACTAGTGATGGACTATATCGTTTGTTTTTCTTATTTATTTTATAAGAATGTTAAGCTTAATAGAAATACAGTAATTACAAGATTGTAATATATTCTGTTATAGCTTTATGTGGCATGGGTATAAATTGATATGACTTTTATTATCTATGGTATAATGAGATAAATTTGGAGTTGTAGAGGCGAGCATTTGGAAGAACATAGACCTGATTTTAGAGATATAAAATCATTTGAAGAATTTAACAGATACTACTGGTATCGAGAAGAGCTTTCACAAATTTGTAAGTACCTTGGATTAGAATACAGATGTACAAAAAAAGAATTAAATCATATTATAGAACAATATTTTAGGGGAAATAGAGTAGAAAAAGTTTTGAGGAAAAGAAACAAAAATCAAACCGAAATAATAACCCTAAATACATCATTACTTGAATGTGGGTTTTCCTTTAATCAGAAATTTCGTGATTATTTTTCAGCTGTAACAGGTGGTAATCCGTTTAAGTTTAATGCTGATATGGCAACTGCTTGGAGAAAAGTAAAACGGGACAACAACATAAATTTTACAATCCAAGATATGATTAAAATATACTATGGAGAGTCAGACTACGCCAAGTATGATAATTCAGCTTGCCAATGGAATCAATTTCTAAAAGACTTTTGTGCCGATGAATTTAGCAATCATTACTCCAACAAGTTAAAAGTTGCGGCTATCCTTTGGAATGAAGTTAGAGATTCAAAAAATAAAAAAATTTATTCACGGGGACTTCTAAAAGAATATAGCTACAAAATAGAGGAGTACTGTAAGTAAACAACTTCAAGTTTGTCGAACGGAATATAAAGTATTAAAGACGATAGCACTCTGTTTTTGCAGAGTGCTTTTTTGTTTTATAGAATATAAGAGAATGTGGGATACTTGCTTTCTCTGCTAGATGATCGAGCAGAGAAAGATTTATTAGATATGACATCAGTCAGCTAAACCCTTTTAGCTGGCTTTTTTGTTAGCGACTCGGTCATTAACTTGCTTGTCAAAATATAATTCGGTATCATAGATATATAATGTTTGGTAAGTAAGTCCTATTGTCAGTTCGGAACAAGTAGATAGGAGAAGGGGAGAAAAAACTAGTGAATAAAGACCAATTGATAGAGAAACCAGAAATAAATATTGTTGGGGTTATTGCAAATCATCAGTTTAACTGGTATATTTGTTCAAACGAAATGTGGACAATGGATATCGATAAATATATTCAGGCATACCAGGAAGCAGGTCTGGATGTTGATTTCTCCTATTTACCTGAGATTCAGCAGAATCTTCATGTGATTACAAAAAGCAATCTTGAGAGCTACTTAGAAATGTATAAAGATGATTGGCTGAAGGTGACGGTTGAAGAATTGATCTCAATGATCAAACGTTCAATGGAAGAGGAGAACTTGAATTCAGAGATTATTCTGGAAGGAAAAGCCCTGCTTCCGGATCTTTTCATCGATTTTGATAAAGAAGAATTTTATTCAAACCATCTGGGGATGAAAAACTACGAAAGATATGTGCCAAACGGATGGAAGTTTTTTTCAGGACGTTTTGATCATTTGATCCCCAAAGAGGAGCAATATTGGATTGAAGAGACCAAGAAAACTGAAGGAACTAGTCTTCTATTCATATAAAAATAATACAGTTTAAAAGTATTTCATGAGACTGTGAAATGCTTTAAAATTTCGCCACATTTCAAATCTTTATATTCCGTTTCGTTAGGAATAGCGATGGAAAGCCAACCAAATATGCTATACTGAAGTAGATAGAAGGAGGAGCGACTGATGAGCAGAAAGTGGGTAAAGATCATTGCTATTTTAATTTTCATCCTATCCGGTAGTTACTTTGTCTACAATAAACTAACGAAGCCGAATCTTGGACCGAAAACAACAAAGCTCTATAAGCATGGTTTTCTTTTGCTAGAAGAACAAATCGGAACCTACATCAAAGAACACTATACTGGGATTGAGAAGATTGAGTTCTCCCCAATCTACGTTACTGAAGAAGGGTCAACATTCTCAAATGCCTATGTGCGTCCGACGATCTATGACAAGTATGGAAATAAAGCTACTCTGGGAGATAAAATAAAGAAATTTATTCCATTAAGTTATGGATTGATTTCAGACATTGTTCTTGATTTTGATGGAGGTGGCAATGAAGTCATTGAGTTACTGGACTCAAATGGCAAACCTGTAGACGTTTCAAATGAGGAGCATTTGCCTAAGAGAGCTATACTCACAGAGGCAAGTAGTACAGATGAAAATATTGAATTATTAGTAGAAGATGGTCAGTTAATAGGAGTCGTAAAGGATGATAAAGGAAGCCCTGGTGCAGAAATTGTTTATAATACGGAACTCCATAAAGGAGACGCGAGAGAGTAGCGCTAACCAATGAAATAGAATGAAAAAGAAAGGACAAAACACATGCAGTATTATTTTATTGGTGGCCTAGGTGGTAATAGCTACCATCTGGCTCCACTTATTGAAAAACTAGGCTTTCCTGTGACCTTTCTAGATCCCTATAGGAAGATGATTCAGACAGAAAACGATCTTCGTGCTTGGTTTCAAGAGCAGATCGGCCAGGTGGAAGAGATCTGTTTATTTGGGCATTCCTTGGGTGGAGATTTGGCTCGTTATCTGTCTGCTGAGTTTCCTCAGATCCAGGCTTTGATTCTCCTTGATGGGGGTTATCTGGATATGGAAAAGATCCTGCCTCTTGAAGAAGAGCTAGAAGGAACTTCGTCCTTCATGCAGCAGCAAGTCTTTGCGACTTTAGAAGAAGCTGTGTTAGCAGAATTCGGTGAGGAAGCAGATCCTACGCCTATAGCGCGAAAAGCAGTAGAGGCTAGCTATCGCTGGAATCCAGCGAGTGAACAATATGAATTAAATCTGGATCTCGAAAAGGTCATGGCTTTATTGCGTCTACGGCGTCAGATCAAGACTTACCAGATTCCACTGGCCGACCTGCCTGCCCTTTTTATTGGACCTCGGTACCAAGAAGAACCGGAATGGAGAAAAGACGCTCTGAAGCAGATAGATCCCCAGATCGAGCAAGTCTTGCTAGATGGTTTGGGGCACGAACTGTATACAGAGGCGCCTGAAATTGTAGCTAGAGAAGTGAACAATTGGCTCCAAAATGTTCATAAATAAAACCTGTTTCTCTTTTTGAAACGGGTTTTTGTCTTGTAATTTCCGAACGTTATTTCCTATAAAATCATTCCCATTGCATTAGGTCCGTATCTTTGGTATAATCTATCAAGGAAACGTCAAGAGACGTAGCGATGCGCTTGCGCATAGGTAGGTCAGTTTTTAGAAAAGAGATTTTTCAATCTATGTTAAATGAATTTCCTATTTTCGACTATGAAGATATTCAGTTGATTCCCAACAAATGTATCATCAATAGCCGGTCAGAAGCAGATACAACCGTCCAATTTGGAAAGCATACCTTCAAGCTTCCAGTCGTTCCTGCCAATATGCAGACGATTTTAGATGAGAATGTCGCAGAGCAGTTGGCGCGTGGTGGTTACTTCTACATCATGCACCGTTTTGATGAAGCGGGTCGGATTCCTTTTGTCAAACGCATGCATGATCAAGGTTTGATCGCTTCCATTTCGGTTGGTGTTAAGGAATACGAATACGACTTTGTGAGTCAATTAAAGGCAGATGCGCCTGAGTACATCACTATTGATATCGCACACGGTCATGCGGATAGTGTCATTCGGATGATTCAACACATCAAGAAAGAATTACCAGATACCTTTGTCATTGCTGGAAATGTTGGAACTCCTGAAGCTGTTCGTGAATTGGAAAATGCGGGAGCTGATGCGACTAAGGTCGGAATCGGCCCTGGTAAGGTTTGTATCACCAAAGTGAAGACTGGATTTGGTACAGGTGGTTGGCAATTGGCTGCTCTTCGCTGGTGCTCAAAAGCAGCGCGTAAGCCAATCATTGCGGATGGTGGTATTCGGACTCATGGTGATATTGCCAAATCGATTCGTTTCGGGGCATCTATGGTCATGATCGGTTCTCTCTTTGCAGGACATATTGAAAGTCCTGGTAAAACAGTAGAGATTGATGGAGAGTCTTTCAAAGAGTACTATGGATCTGCTTCAGAGTACCAAAAAGGTGCTTATAAAAACGTCGAAGGTAAGAAGATTTTATTGCCTGCCAAGGGTCATTTGCAAGATACCTTGACAGAAATGGAACAAGATTTGCAAAGTTCGATCTCTTATGCAGGAGGCCGAAAATTAGCAGATTTGAAACATGTTGACTATGTGATCGTTAAGAATTCTATCTGGAATGGCGATGCACACTAATTGAATTACTTATTTATTTCACGAATAGGCGTGATGTTTCTACAAGGTGCCGGAACACCTAACAATAAGTAAGTCGGGATTATTTCTCTTTCTAGAGAGATTTCAAGGCTTGCTTAGCAGGCCTTTTTGTATTTTGTGAATGAAGTAGAGGATTTTTTAAAAAAGTAGGAGGAAGTATGAAATTACTTGAAGAGCGCATCTTAAAAGATGGCAATGTTTTAGGTGAGAATATCCTCAAGGTGGACTCCTTTTTGACCCACCAAGTGGATTTCAAATTGATGAAAGAAATTGGTCAGACTTTTGCGGACCGGTTCAAAGATGCTGGCGTGACCAAAGTCGTGACCATTGAAGCATCTGGGATTGCACCTGCCCTTTATGTAGCTGAAGCACTGGATGTTCCCATGATCTTTGCTAAAAAGGCGAAAAACATCACGATGAATGAGGGCATCTTGACGGCTGAGGTTTATTCCTTTACCAAGCAAGTCACCAGCACAGTTTCGATTGCTGGTAAATTCTTGGATCCATCAGATAAGGTTTTGATCATTGACGATTTCCTTGCAAATGGGCAAGCAGCCAAAGGCTTGATTCAAATCATCGAACAAGCCGGGGCTCAAGTCGAAGCGATTGGGATCGTGATTGAAAAATCCTTCCAAGATGGACGGGGATTGTTAGAAGAGTTGGGATATCCAGTTGTATCCCTCGCACGTTTGGACCGTTTTGAAAATGGTCAGGTTGTATTCAAGGAGGCAGACATCTAATGCAAAAACAAGAAAGCCATTCACAGGCGGCCATTCTAGGCTTGCAACATCTTTTGGCCATGTATTCGGGATCTATTTTGGTGCCGATCATGATCGCAGGAGCTTTGGGCTATAACGCTCATCAACTAACCTACCTCATCTCTACAGATATCTTCATGTGTGGGGTCGCAACTTTCCTTCAAGTGCAGCTCAATAAATACTTTGGGATCGGTCTTCCGGTAGTCCTTGGGGTTGCCTTCCAGTCGGTAGCACCTCTTAGCATGATCGGAGCTAGCCATGGTAGTGGGGCTATGTTTGGTGCCTTGATTGTCTCAGGGATTTATGTCATCCTTGTATCTGGTTTCTTCTCTAAGATCGCCAATCTCTTCCCATCTATTGTAACGGGATCTGTTATTACAACCATTGGTTTGACTTTGATTCCAGTAGCGATTGGAAATATGGGAAATAATGCGCCAAAACCAACCGTTCAAAGCTTGATTTTGGCTGTGGTGACTATTCTCATCATTTTAGTTGTTAATATCTATACGACTGGTTTTATTAAATCCATTTCAATTTTGATTGGTTTGATCACAGGTACTGCCATTGCGGCTTCTATGGGCTTGGTGGATTTCACACCTGTATCGCAAGCACCAGTGATTCACGTTCCAACGCCATTCTTCTTTGGAGCTCCTAAGTTTGAAATCACCTCCATCTTAATGATGTGTATCATCGCAACAGTTTCTATGGTGGAATCAACAGGTGTCTATCTTGCTCTTTCTGATATTACTAAAGATCCAATTAATAGCACGCGCCTTCGCAATGGTTATCGCGCTGAAGGGTTGGCCGTCCTTCTCGGCGGTATCTTCAACACCTTCCCTTACACCGGATTCTCACAAAACGTTGGCTTGGTGAAATTGTCTGGTATCAAGACTCGTCTCCCAATCTATTATGCGGCTGGTTTCCTTGTTCTTCTTGGTCTCCTGCCTAAGTTTGGAGCTCTGGCACAAATCATTCCAAGTCCAGTTCTTGGGGGAGCGATGCTAGTCATGTTTGGTTTTGTATCGATTCAAGGGATGCAGATTCTTGCGCGTGTTGATTTTGAACACAATGAGCACAATTTCTTGATCGCTGCTGTATCGATTGCTGCAGGGGTTGGTTTGAACAACAGCACCCTCTTCAATGGCCTTCCAACAGGATTCCAAATGTTCTTTGCTAACGGAATTGTCGTTGCCAGTGTCTTGGCGATCGTTCTCAATGCTATTTTAAACCGCAACAAACACTAATCTCACATGAACCGGAGGTCCTTGGATCTTCGGTTTTTTGACTTTTAAGGAAACATATAGTAGAGTGGAAGAGGAGAAAATCTTATTTGATGAGAAGAGAGTTAGAATCATGTATGTAACCTATCACTTTAAAGAGCGCTTGCGCTTGTTTTTGAGTCTATTTTTGCCGATTTTAATCTACCAATTAGCCAATTATTCAGCCAGCTTTGTCGATACAGCCATGACTGGTCAGTACCGGACCCTTGATTTGGCTGGTGTTTCTACAGCTACCAGTCTGTGGAATCCATTTTTTACTTTCCTGACAGGGATTGTCTCTGCGCTGACGCCGATTGTTGGGCATCATTTAGGCAAGGGAAATAAAGAACGGATTGCTGGCGATTTTTACCAATTCCTCTATATGTCATTTGGTATGGCCATTCTCTTAATAGGCTTTGTTTGGGGGATTGCGCCCATGATTCTCAGGCAGATCGGTTTAGAAAATGTTGTTGCCCAAATAGCCATTCGCTATTTATATTTCCTTTCTCTAGGAATCTTACCTTTGTTGCTCTTTAGTATCGTGCGGACCTTCCTCGATACTTTGGGAATGACGCGTCTATCCATGTACTTGATGCTCTTGCTCTTGCCTTTGAATGCTTGTTTTAACTATATCCTGATCTATGGGGCATTTGGTTTTCCTGAGATGGGAGGAGCAGGAGCAGGACTTGGAACCTCTCTGGCCTACTGGGTCTTGCTGGTTATTGCGGTTTTGATCTTGTGCAAGCATCCCAAGGTAGCACCTTTCCAATTGTGGAAGCCGCAGCCTTATGATTTTAAAGGGATGAAAGAAGTATTGCGACTTGGGCTTCCAATCGGTGGAATTGTTTTTGCAGAAGTCATCATCTTCTCGTTGGTTGGTCTGTTAATGGCAAAATTCCCATCACTGACCATCGCGAGCCACCAATCAGCCATGAATTTTTCTACCCTGATGTATGCTTTCCCGGTTAGTATCTCTAGTACCATGGCGATTATCGTATCTTACGAACTGGGAGCAGGAAGACCAGAAGTGGTCAAACAATATTGCCGTTTGGGACGACTGACAGCCTTTGGATTTGCCATTGTCACTCTCGTCTTTCTCTATACATTCCGCTTCCAACTAGCAGGGCTGTATGGCAAGGATCCAGTCTTTGTGCAGCAAACAGCGATTTTCATGACCTATAGTCTCTTTTTCCAAGTAGCCGATACCTTTGCAGCACCCCTACAAGGGATTTTGCGGGGCTATAAGGATACAACGGTTCCTTTCTTATTAGGAGTCTTTAGTTATTGGTGTATCTCTATCCCACAAGGGATTTTCCTTGACCATGTGACCAACTTGGGTCCCTATGCTTATTGGATCGGCCTTATTTCTAGCCTTGTCGTGAGTGGAATTTGCTACCAACTTCGGCTCTGGCAGATCGAAAAAAAGCAAACAAACTAGAATGAAGTCTGGGAAACCAGGCTTTTTATGTGCCGTGAATATTATAAATTTTCTGAAAGTTCTTGACAATTGATGTCAAAGTGGTAAGATTAGGAGGTAGAAATGAAGAACTAGAAGGAGAACAAGATGAGAAGTGATATGATCAAAATGGGGATCGACCGAGCACCAGCGCGTGGTCTCCTTTATGCAACAGGGCAAGTAAAATCAGCCAAGGATATGCAAAAGCCCTTTATTGCCATTTGTAACTCCTATATTGATATCGTTCCAGGACATGTTCACCTGCGTGAATTAGCAGATGTTGCCAAGGAAGCTATTCGCGAGGCTGGTGGGATTCCTTTTGAATTTAATACCATCGGTGTCGATGACGGGATTGCGATGGGCCATATCGGGATGCGTTATAGTTTGCCATCTCGCGAGTTGATCGCAGATGCTGCTGAAACAGTCATCAACGCCCACTGGTTTGATGGTGTTTTCTATATTCCCAACTGTGATAAGATTACACCAGGTATGATTTTGGCAGCCATGCGGACCAATGTGCCTGCCGTATTTTGTTCTGGTGGACCCATGAAGGGTGGCGTTGACATGACGGGGCATCAGGCGACTCTCTCAAGTTTGTTTGAAGCTGTAGGTACTTATCAAGCTGGTGATATGGGCATGGATGAGCTGGATTTCTTGGAAAAAAATGCCTGCCCAACCTGTGGCTCTTGCTCTGGTATGTTTACTGCCAACTCCATGAACTGTTTGATGGAAGTATTAGGCCTTGCTCTTCCTGGAAATGGTACCATCCTAGCTGTTTCAGATGAACGTCGAGAATTGGTTCGCCAAGCAGCCAAACAATTGGTAGAGAATATTAAAAAGGATATCCGTCCACGTGATATTGTGACCAAAGAGGCCATCGACGATGCCTTTGCGCTCGATATGGCCATGGGTGGTTCAACCAATACTGTTCTCCATACCCTTGCTATTGCGCGTGAGGCAGGGATTGACTATGATCTCAAAGATATCAACGAGATTGCCAAGAAGACACCTTATCTTTCTAAAATTGCACCTTCAAGTGTTTACACTATGCATGATGTGCATGAAGCTGGTGGTGTTCCAGCCATTATCAATCAGTTGATCAAAAAAGGTGCCATTAAGGGTGATCGTATCACAGTTACTGGTAAAACCTTGAAAGAAAACGTAGCTGGTGCTGAAATCAAAAATGAAGAAATTATCCATCCAATCGAGCATCCGATTTCACCTGTAGGTGGTTTGTCGATCCTTTACGGAAATATCGCTCAGGATGGAGCTGTTATCAAGGTCGGTGGGGTAGATCCATCTGTGACCACTTTCAGTGGAAAGGCCATCTGCTGTGATTCACAAGATCAAGCCCTTGAGTTGATTGACAATGGAACAGTCAAGAAGGGCCATGTCGTTGTTATTCGTTACGAGGGTCCTCAGGGTGGTCCTGGTATGCCAGAGATGCTAGCGCCAACCTCTAAGATTGTCGGACGCGGTCTTGGTAAAGATGTGGCTCTCATTACCGATGGTCGTTTCTCAGGGGCTACTCGTGGGATTGCTATTGGTCACGTTTCTCCAGAAGCAGCAGAAGGTGGAAATATCGCCTTAATCGAAGATGGGGATGAAATCGTGATTGATCTTCCAAATCGTACTATTGATTTGCTTGTCGATGATGCAACTCTTGCAGAACGTCGCAAACATTTGAAACCTTTCAAATCAAAAATCTCCAGCGGTTGGTTGCGTCGCTATACAGCCTTTGCCAAATCAGCCAATGTTGGCGGAACCTTGATGAGTGACGAAGAATTCGAAGAACGGAAAGCAGAACGTCAAGCCCAAGAAAAATAAGAAAAAACCTTTCCTGCTATGTGATATCACAAGCAAGAAAGGCTTTTTTAGTGGAACCATTATTTGGTGCGCATTTCACCTTGAGGGAAATAGGTTCCTTCAGGCATATCGTTAATGATGACGTGAACAGCTGACTGAGGAGCACCAGTATTGCGGACAACAGCTTCGGTTACTTCCTTGGCCAAGGCTTTCTTTTGTTCCAATGTGCGTCCTTCAAATAGGTCAATTCGTACAAATGGCATATGGCCACCTCCTAAATTTTTTATAGGACTATTTTATCACATTTTGGGATACAAAGCTTAGCGAAATTATGGTAAAATGATAATGAAACACATTTTAGAGAGAACAAAAGGAAAATGGCACAATTATATTATAAATATGGGACCATGAACTCGGGGAAAACCATTGAGATTTTGAAGGTGGCCCATAATTATGAAGAGCAAGGCAAGAGCGTCGTCATCATGACCTCGGCAATCGATACACGAGATGGAGTAGGAGTGGTTTCTAGCCGGATCGGTATGAAACGGGAAGCTGTTGCGATCGAAGACGATACCGATATCTTTGGCTTTATTAAAAACCAAGCAATCAAACCCTACTGTGTCTTGATCGATGAAGCTCAGTTTTTGAAACGACACCATGTCTATGATCTGGCAAGAGTCGTGGATGAACTAGATGTGCCGGTCATGGCTTTTGGCCTCAAAAATGATTTCCGAAATGAACTCTTTGAAGGTTCTAAACACCTCCTCTTGTTAGCCGACAAGATCGAGGAGATCAAAACCATCTGCCAATACTGTTCCCGCAAGGCGACTATGGTCTTGCGTACCCAAGCAGGTAAACCTGTCTATGATGGAGAGCAGATCCAGATCGGTGGACACGAGACCTATATCTCCGTTTGCCGCAAGCATTATTTTAATCCAGACATTCCAACTGAAAGCGTCTAGAATGTTATAGAGAGGATAATAATGTCTATTTATTTAAAAGATGTTACAATAGAGAATTATTTTGACGTTTTAAATCTAGAAGTTCATCCAAACCAAAGGAATTTTATTGCATCCAATTCCATTAGTTTAGCTGAAGCTTATGTATATGATAAAAATGGTGATTTTATAGCTCCCTTAGCAGTTTATGATAAGGAAGTATTAGTTGGTTTTGTTATGATTGCCTATGACCAGAAAATTGGGATCAGCAAGGGAAATTACTTGTTATTTCGTTTTATGATCGATAAACGATTTCAAGGTTTAGGCTATTTTAAACCGACTATGGATGCAGTCATTGACTTTGTTCGAACAGAGCCAGCTGGAAAAGCAACAAGTCTTTGGTTATCTTATGAACCGGAAAATAATCAAGCGAGATCTTGCTATCTCCATTATGGATTTAAAGAAACTGGAGAAGTCATAGAAAACGAAATTGTAGCAATCTATGATCTAACAACCAAGAATTAAGGAGCGAACATGAATATCTATGATCAACTACAAGCTGTAGAAGACCGATACGAAGAGTTAGGAGAGTTATTGAGTGACCCAGATGTGGTCTCTGATACCAAACGCTTTATGGAGCTTTCAAAAGAAGAGGCTTCCACTCGCGATACGGTGACAGCATACCGTGAGTACAAGCAAGTCCTTCAAAACATTGTCGACGCTGAGGAAATGATTAAGGAAGCAGGCGGCGATGCGGACTTGGAAGAAATGGCCAAGCAAGAGCTAAAAGATGCTAAGGCTGAAAAAGAAGAGTACGAAGAAAAATTGAAGATCTTACTTCTTCCAAAAGATCCAAACGATGACAAGAACATTATCTTGGAAATCCGTGGAGCAGCTGGAGGAGACGAAGCCCAGTTATTTGCTGGCGACCTCTTACAAATGTACCAAAAATACGCGGAAAGCCAAGGCTGGCGCTTTGAAATCATGGAAGCTTCCTACAATGGCGTTGGTGGGATCAAAGAAGTCGTAGCCATGGTTTCTGGTCAATCGGTTTATTCAAAACTCAAGTATGAATCTGGTGCCCACCGGGTGCAACGGGTTCCTGTGACAGAAAGCCAAGGTCGTGTCCATACTTCGACTGCCACAGTTCTGGTCATGCCAGAAATCGAAGAAGTCGAGTACAACATCGATCCAAAAGACCTTCGGATTGACATCTACCACGCATCTGGTGCGGGTGGACAGAACGTCAACAAGGTCGCAACAGCCGTTCGTATCGTCCACTTGCCAACCAATATCAAGGTCGAGATGCAAGAAGAACGGACCCAACAGAAGAACCGCGAAAAAGCCATGAAGATCATCCGTGCGCGTGTGGCTGACCACTTTGCTCAGATTGCCCAAGACGAGCAAGACGCTGAACGGAAGTCAACCATCGGTACTGGTGATCGTTCAGAGCGGATCCGGACTTACAACTTCCCTCAAAACCGTGTGACCGATCACCGGATTGGCTTGACCCTTCAAAAACTGGATACCATCTTATCTGGTAAATTAGATGAAGTGGTCGATGCTTTGGTCTTGTATGATCAAACACAAAAACTAGAAGAGTTGAACAAATAATGTTGTTGGGATCATTATTAGCCCAGTATGAAGAAGAATTAATAGCCGTTGGAGAGGAAGCAGAAAGCCTCTCCTTCGCGTATCGAGCTTTAAAAAACTGGACCTTTACAGACTTTGTCCTTGCCTTGCAAAAAGAAGTGGAAGTAGAGGATCAGGACTTGCTTCTATCCATCTTTGAGCAGTTGAAACATCACATCCCTGCCCAATATATTATTGGGAGCGCAGAATTCTGTGGCCATGTTTTTACAGTTGATGAGCGCGTGCTGATTCCACGCCCAGAGACTGAGGAGTTGGTCGCTCTCATACTTGAGGAAAACGATGGGGAAGCCTTAAGAGTTCTGGATATTGGAACAGGAAGTGGTGCCATTGCCATTAGCATAGCCCTTGCTAGACCTACCTGGCAGGTTCAAGCTAGTGATGTGTCAGAGGAGGCCTTAGCCCTAGCTCAAAAAAATGCCCAGCAGTTAGAAGCAATCCTTGATTTTAAGTATTCTGATGTTCTGGATCATCTAGAAGGTCCATACGACTTGATTGTTTCCAATCCACCCTATATCTCACGTAATGATCTAGAAGAAGTCGGAGCCAATGTATTAGCCTCTGAACCTCACTTAGCTCTCTTTGCAGACCGTGATGGATATGCTATCTACGAAAAGATTGCCCAGCAAGCACCAAGTGTTTTAACACCAGACGGAAAGATCTATCTAGAAATTGGCTATAAGCAAGGAGCCAAAGTAAAAGAGCTCTTTCAAGAAGCGTTTCCTAACAAACGAGTTCGCGTTCTGAAAGACCAATTTGGACAAGATAGAATGGTAGTAGTAGACAATGGATCACATTGAGAAAGAATTAGAAGCAGGACGTGCAGTTATTCTGCCAACTGAGACAGTCTATGGTATTTTCGCCAAAGCTTTGAATCAAGAGGCAGTCGATTATATATACGAATTAAAACGTAGACCGAGAGACAAGGCTCTGAATTTAAATGTAGCCGGCGAAGAAGAAATTCGACTTTATTCGAAAAATCAACCTAGTTATTTAACAAAACTGGTTGATTCATTTTTACCAGGGCCTCTGACTATTATTCTTCAGGCAAATGAAAAGGTACCTGGCTGGATTCATTCAGGATTGGATACAGTTGGCTTCCGTATTCCGGCTCACCCAAAAACATTAGAATTAATTCGTAAATACGGTCCTTTGGTTGGTCCCTCGGCCAATCTTTCAGGTCATGCAAGTGGAACAAAGTATAAGGCTATTGTAAGCGAATTTGATCAAGTGGTTCCTGGTATAGAGGATGATGACATTTTGACTGGTCAAGATTCAACTATTTTGGATATCTCTGGTTCCAAGGCCAGGATTTTGCGGCAAGGTTCGATTACAAAAGCTGATTTGCTTGCACAAGTGCCAGAGCTTTCCTTTGAGGAAGATGAACTTCCTCAGTGATAATGTACATAAATAATTTTTTATAAAGGAGTAGACCTATGATTTTTGATAAAGAAGATTACAAAGCCTATGATGCAGACCTATGGAATGCGATCACTAAAGAAGAAGAGCGTCAACAAAACAATATTGAGTTGATTGCTTCTGAAAATGTCGTCTCTAAGGCAGTGATGGCTGCTCAAGGGTCTATTCTGACAAATAAATATGCCGAAGGCTATCCTGGTCGTCGTTACTATGGCGGGACAGATGTGGTCGATGTGGTCGAAAGTCTAGCGATCGAACGGGCTAAAGAAATCTTTGGTGCTAAATTTGCCAACGTTCAACCACATTCAGGAAGTCAGGCAAACTGTGCTGCCTATATGGCCTTGATTGAGCCTGGTGATACTGTCATGGGGATGGATCTAGCTGCCGGTGGGCATTTGACGCACGGAGCTTCTGTGAGCTTCTCTGGTCAAACCTATAACTTTGTGTCCTATAGTGTAGATCCTGAAACAGAGCTCTTGGATTTTGATGCCATCCTAAAACAAGCCCAAGAAGTGAAGCCAAAACTCATCGTCGCTGGTGCCTCAGCCTACTCTCATATCATTGATTTCTCTAAATTCCGTGAGATTGCGGATGCAGTAGGAGCAAAGCTCATGGTTGACATGGCCCATATTGCTGGTCTCGTGGCAGCGGGTCTTCATCCAAGTCCGGTTCCTTATGCCCATATCACGACTACGACCACTCACAAGACCCTTCGTGGCCCTCGTGGAGGTCTGATCTTGACCAACGATGAAGACTTGGCTAAGAAGATTAATTCAGCTATCTTCCCTGGTATTCAAGGAGGACCGTTGGAGCATGTCATTGCAGCCAAAGCTGTCGCTTTTAAAGAAGCGCTGGATCCTGCCTTTAAAGAGTATGCAGCTAACGTGATTAAGAACAGTCAGGCCATGGCTGATGTCTTCTTGCAAGATCCTGATTTCCGTGTCATTTCAGGCGGAACAGAGAACCACCTTTTCCTTGTCGATGTGACGAAAGTCGTTGAAAATGGGAAAGTGGCGCAAAACTTACTGGACGAGGTCAACATTACCCTCAACAAGAACTCTATTCCTTATGAAACCTTGTCTCCATTTAAGACCAGTGGGATTCGGATTGGTGCAGCTGCCATCACCGCTCGTGGTTTTGGTGAAAAAGAAAGTCGCACCGTTGCTGAACTCATGATCAAAGCGCTGAAGAATGCGGACAATCAAGAAGTATTAGACGAAGTGCGTAGCCAAGTTAAAGCCTTGACAGACGCCTTTCCACTTTACGAGGACTAAACCATCTTATGGATATTTACGTAAAAAAAGCCATCATTCATCAATTTAGCCCAGACGATACCGATCTCTATTTGGCAGATAAATTTCTCAATATCACGCCTAAAATCGAGGAATACTTGCGTAAGAAGATTGAACGGGTCTACTCGGATGAAGCCAGAACCGGTATTTTCGAAGAGGACAATCTTTTTCTTGAGATGATCTCAGATGACCTACTAGAAACTTCAGTAGCCGTAGCCAATCGTTGGAAGGAAGAATTTGTCGTCTCTGAGAATCAAAAGACAAACGATTTGGTGTTCATTCAATTCTCAAAAGAAGGGGTGGACCATTTTGCCTTTCTTCGGATTGCCTTACGGGAAACCCTGACGCATCTTGGTGGTGAAGTGGATAATCCGATTAAGCTGACGCAAAATAATCTACCTGGTTTTGGCACTGGTGCTGATGAGGCTTTGGTCATCAATCTTCAAAGTCGCAAATACCACTTAATTGAAAAAAGGATCAAGTACAACGGGATGTTCTTGAACTATTTTTCTGAGAATCTGTTGCAGGCGCAACCCAAGATCTCTCCTAAAAAATCGATCAAGGAACTAGAAAAAACAGCCCAGAAGATTGCGGAAAGCTTCAACACAGATGATTTTCAATTTCAATCAAAGGTTAAATCAGCTATTTTTAACCATATTGAGGAAGAAAATAAACTCTCTCCTGAGAAATTAGCGGATGATCTCTTCGACGACAATCTGACAGCTCGCCTCAGTTTTATTGACCAAGTCAAAGAAGCTGTACCAGAGCCTGTCACCTTTGAAGAAATTGATGCAAGTCGCCAGTTGAAGAAGTTCGAAAATCAGAAATTGTCATTGTCAAATGGAATTGAACTGATCGTTCCGAATAATGTCTATGAAGATGCAGAATCTGTTGAATTTATTCTAAACGAGAATGGGACTTATTCTATTTTGATCAAAAATATTGAGGATATACAGAGTAAATAATGATTAAACGTATAGTGAAGATCTTCTTATTCATCTTACTAATATTTGGAATCTACAAGGGAATTCAGATCCACCATGATGTCAAACAAGTCATGCAGTACCGCTCCCTGGTTAGAGAAGTCCTTGCTGAAGAGGACACCACGGCCAATGAAAACCTCATTCTTGCTATGATCTATACTGAGACCAAAGGTCGAGAGGACGATGTCATGCAGGCAAGTGAGAGTGCAAGTGGTGAAACCAATACCATTAGTGATAATAAGGCCAGTATTCGCCAAGGTATTCAGACTCTTTCAGATGAGTTAAAAGAAGCCAAGAAAAAAGGCGTTGATAGCTGGACAGCCGTTCAAGCCTATAATTTCGGGAAAGACTACATTGATTATGTGGCTAAACACGGTGGGACAAATTCCCTAGAGTTGGCCCGAGCTTATTCACGGGATGTAGTAGCGCCAAGTCTTGGCAATGTAACCGGTGAAACTTATCTTTACCTCCACCCTATCTCTCTTTTAAACGGGATGGAACTCTACATTAATGGGGGTAACATTTATTATTCTCGCTTAGTAGAAACCAATATGACGATTATGAAGTTATTTTCATGGTTTTAATCATTTTCCAGAGAGCCGATTGGCTCTTTTTTAAGCTGATCAGTTCTGCCTCCGATTTTGAGGGATAATAAAAATGTCATGCATTCTTAAAAAAACTGTAAGCTAGTTTTAAGAAATCAACTGTATAATGAAAATCGAAGTGGGTAAACTCTTTATTTACTTCTTTTTTCATCTCTAGTGAGGTGAGAAAGGTAATAAGAGATACCCAAAGTTGATTTGAGTTAGAAAGAAGAAAAAGATGAAATTAAAGAAGATTGCACTGTTTGTAACGACGACTTTGGCCTTGTTGACAGCTGTCCCACGTGTTTTTGCAGATAGCAATGTGCAGAAAGTCATTGATGAAACCTATGTCAAGCCAGACTATGTTTTGGGCTATTCGCTGGACCAAAGTCAAATCGAACAAACCTTGAGTCTCTTGAACTACGATAGTTCAAAAGATAAAGAAGAGTGGAAAACCATGACACCAGAGGTTTATTCTTCGATTATGAACGTTGCCAACGATGATAGTTTGGAACTTTATTCCTCTGTTAAAATTCAAAAATTAGGCAAAAATAAGCCACTAGAAGTGAATATCGTGACACCTCAAAATATCACCAAGGTCACTTCAGATATGTATCGTAATGCAGCCGTTACACTTGGATTAGAGCATGCTCAAATTACAGTAGCTTCTCCTATCCAAGTGACCGGAGAAAGTGCCTTGGCTGGTATTTATTACTCGCTTGAAAAAAATGGTGCCAAAGTTTCTCAAGAAAGCAAAGATCTGGCCCAAGAAGAGTTAAAGACTCTATCAGGGATCAATGAAGAGAACGCGGGAAAGAAAAACTTCGATGCGGATAAGTTAAACGTAGCATTGACCGACATAAAAACGGCAGTAGCCAATGCCAAACAGAACAATCAGGATTTAAGCAAGGATGATATTCGAAAGATCGTCGAAGAAACCCTGAAAAATTATAAGCTGGATACAACTGTGACAGGTGATCAGATTAATTTGATCGTGAATTTCGCAGTCAACCTCTCAAAGAGTAGTGTCATCAGTAGCAAAAGCTTTACTAAAACCTTGTCGGACTTGAAAGATAGTATCGTAGACAAGGCAGGCGATACCTTTAATAATATCAATCTCAATTTTGATACAAATGCTATTCTAAAAGACAGTGGAAACTTCTTCACAAATGCGTGGAATGCCATTGCTGGCTTCTTCGGAGCCATCTGGAATGCCATTGTCAAATTCTTTAGTGGTTTAGTTGGCTAAAAATAGCAGGAAAGCACTCCTGACAAGAAGTCAGAGTGCTTTTTGTGTGTTTAGCTGCTTGAAGGTTATTTGAAAATAGTTGCTGCGTAGCAGAAAAGAGTTGCAAAGAATTGAAAAAGATAGTATACTTTGAAAAGCAAATTAAAGGAGGACTTATGTTAAAAGCTTATAAAAAATTTTGGGAAGGCTATGCAGATTTTACCGGTTACTCAACAGTATCTGAATACTGGTGGCCACACTTCATTCATTTGCTTATTACAATGCCATTGTTTTACGCTTTAATACAACTTCAAATCGATCCTAATGATGTGTCTGCTTATCAAATGATTTATTCGTTGCGCCCGCTTTATTCTGTATTTGGCCTCATAATTTTCCTACCTTCATTAACCCTTTCCGTTCGGCGTCTAAGAGATGCAGGATTGCATTGGTTATATCTTCTTGTTGGGCTTATTCCATACGTAGGTTGGTTTTTCATGCTTCTATTTATGATCTTACCAACAAATCGAGATAAGGAAGTAGAAACTGATTAAGTTAATAAAAGATCTTGAAATCATAATTATTTCAAGATCTTTTATTTTATATGGCTTTGCTATTTTTAAGCTCGTGAATCAAGGTCCACTGGACCTTAAAACTCGCTTTTCTATTTCTAAGCTCGTGAAAAAAAGGTCCACTGGACCTTTTTTTTATTCCCACTCTACAGTTGCAGGTGGTTTACTTGTGATATCGTAGACGATGCGGTTAACGTGGTCAACTTCGTTTACGATACGAACTGAGATTTTTTGGAGGACTTCCCATGGAATCTTCGCAAAGTCAGCTGTCATTCCATCGATAGAAGTGATAGCACGGATGGCAATAGTGTAGTCGTAGGTACGGCCATCACCCATAACCCCAACAGAACGAACGCCTGTGTTGACAGTGAAGTATTGCCAGATATCGCGGTCAAGACCAGCTTTGGCGATTTCTTCACGGAGGATAGCGTCTGATTCACGAACGGTTTCGAGTTTTTCTTCAGTGATTTCTCCCATAACACGGATAGCAAGACCTGGACCTGGGAATGGTTGGCGCCATACGATGTGGTCTGGCATGCCAAGCTCAGTACCAAGCGCACGAACTTCATCTTTATAAAGAGTATTCAGTGGCTCGATCAGTTCAAACTGCATGTCTTCTGGAAGTCCACCCACATTGTGGTGAGACTTGATAGTTTGAGCAGTATCCGTACCAGACTCGATCACGTCAGTGTATAGAGTTCCTTGTGCCAAGAATTTCACGTCTTTCAATTTGCTTGCTTCGTCATCAAAGACATAAACAAACTCGTTACCGATGATCTTACGTTTTTGTTCTGGATCAGATACGCCAGCCAATTTGTCTAAGAAACGTTTGGCAGCGTCTGCTTTGACAATGTTCAAACCAAACTTACCACCAAGCATATCCATCACTTGATCGGCTTCGCCTTTACGAAGAAGACCGTGGTCTACAAAGATACAGATCAATTGATCGCCGATGGCTTTTTGAAGGAGAACCCCAACAACGGAAGAGTCAACACCACCTGAAAGACCAAGAAGGACACGTTTGTCCCCGACGGTTTCACGGATTTTTTTGATCTGCATATCAATGAAGTTGTCCATGGTCCAGTCACCTTTAGCTCCACAGATGTTCAAGGCAAAGTTACGCAAGATATCATAACCGTGAACAGAGTGACGAACCTCAGGGTGGAATTGGATTCCGTAGATTTTCTTGTCTGGATTTTCAATGGATGCAAATGGACAGTCAGCCGAAGTACCGGTGCGGACAAAGTCAGCCGGAATTTCTGTAACAGCATCTCCATGGCTCATCAAAACCAATTGTTTATCTGGTGTGCCGGCAAAAAGAGCAGAAGATTCTGTCAAAGTCAGTTCAGATTGACCATATTCGCGGTTACCAGCATCACCTGCAGGAACGACCTTCCCACCCAATTTATGGGTCAACAATTGCATCCCGTAACAGATTCCAAGGATTGGAATACCGAGTTCGAAAATTTCAGGATCGATATCAAAAGAACCTTCCTCGTATACAGAGTTTGGTCCGCCTGAAAGAACGATCCCAACTGGATTGATTGCACGAACTTCATCAGCAGAAATCTTATGGCTCTTCAACTCTGAGAAAACACCAATTTCACGAATCCGACGTGAAATAAGCTGATTGTATTGGCTACCGTAGTCAAGCACGATGATTTTTTCAACATCATGCAAATCAGTTGATAGGTTTGTCATCTTATCCCCTTCTTAAAGAAATTTACTTTCCTCTATTCTAACACAAAAGCCATGTCTTTACCAATCTCTGATTGAAGAATTAGGAATTTTACGCTACAATAGAGATAATACATAGAAAGAGCAAGGTTATGATTCCAGCTTACATTCAAATTCATGATCAGATTAAGTCTGAGATTGATCAAAAAATATGGAAAATCGGGGAGCGTCTTCCCAGCGAACGCGATCTGGCGGAGAAATTTCAGGTGAGTCGGATGACGCTGAGGCAGGCTATTACCCTTCTGGTTGAAGAAGGAGTGCTTGAAAGACGAGTAGGAAGTGGCACCTTTATCACCAGCACGCGCGTCCAAGAAAAAATGCGAGGCACAACCAGTTTTACAGAAATTATGAAATCGCAAGGCAAGGAACCTTCTAGCCAAGTGATATCATACCGTAAAACCATTCCTAGCCTCCAAGAAGTGGACAAATTGGGCATCGATAAGACTGAGACCATCATTCGGATGGAGCGGGTCCGGTATGCTGATGGGATCCCTGTTGTTTATGAAGTGGCCTCTATTCCAGAGAAATTTATTAAGAATTTCAATCGAGAAGAGGTAACCAGCCATTTCTTCCAAACCTTGGAGCGTCATGGTTATAAGATTGGAAAGTCGCATCAGACCATCTATGCGCGATTGGCCAAGGATAAGATTGCGGACTACTTACAGATTTCAAAAGGGCAGGCTATTTTAGGTCTGACACAGGTTTCCTATTTTGAAGATGGGACGGCGTTTGAGTATGTAAAAAGTCAGTATGTTGGCGAGCGGTTCGAATTTTATTTGGAAAATAACTAAGCTCGCAAATCGTAAAAATAGAAAACTCTTCAAATGTGTGAGAGGCTCACTCTCTTTGGCATTTGGGAGCTTTTTTTAGGTTGAAGTCATTCTTTCTAAATAGTGATAGTACGGTCAAAAATAAAAGATTTAAAAAAATTTTATTTTTTCTTCAATTTTTGATTTTTTTTACGAATTAATAGATAGAAGCTAGTTTTAGATCTAAAAAAAGATATAAGGCAGGAAAAAATGAAAAAAATTAAAATCGATGTGGTAGCTGTTCCCTTGAGTGGGCATCTGTACCCAACTTTAAATCTCGTTAAACCCTTATTAGATGATCCAACTATGGAAATCCGAGTTTTCACGGGTCCTCAGAAAAAAGCCGTCGCAGAAAGTCTCGGCTTCACAGTCGTTCCGATTCTAGAGGACAAAGTAGAAGAGTTTGAACGTGCGGCGAATAACGATAAGAAACACAATCTCTTTTCAGCTTATCGGCAATTGTCTAAGAGTCTGGATTTGATTAATCATGTATCGGATCAATTGCTAGAGGAATGGCGCGTCAATCGTCCAGATATTGTCATTGCTGATTTTATCACTCTATCAGCAGGCTTTGTGGCAGAAGAGTTAGAAATTCCTTGGATCACCACCATGGCAACCCAATTTGCAATCGAAACTCCTTATGGTCCTCCTTGTTTCTTTGGAGGGATGGGAGTCGCGCGCACAAAGAAGGAAGAGAAGATCCAAGCACTATGCCGTAAACTCACACGCATTGGAAAATACTGTGGCGCCTTCCTCTTACTCAAACGCTTAAAACGTTACAATTTCAAGTTGTACAATCAAAATGGAGTGGAGACCATCTACTCTCCTTATGCCATCTTTGGAATTGGTATGATGGAGCTAGAGTTAAAAACACACTTCCCTCATCAATATGCCTGGCTTGGCCCTTTGGGGACTTCTCTTGAAAAAGCAGAAGATTATCCTTTAGACATCAGTTCTTACGAGGACAAGACGAAGGTACTCGTGACATGTGGAACCCAGTTGCCTTGGGCAAAGGAGAATTTGCTAGAACAAACCAAGCAGTTGGCCAAAGAGCATCCAGAATGTCACTTTTTCGTCACCTTAGGAGATGGGGCAAAAGACTTTTCTGAAGAAGAAGTAGCACCAAATGTGACGCTCGTCTCTTATCTGCCTTACAAAGAATATATTCCGCAGATGGACTATGTCATTCACCATGGAGGAGCTGGAATCTTTTATCAGTGTATCGAATTTAAAAAACCAGCCTTGATCTTGCCACATGATTATGACCAATTTGACTATGCGATTCGAGGAGTAGAAGCAGGAATTGCCTTTCAAGCTCATCGCAATCGCACCGAAGAGATTCAAGCAGGTTTTAATGCCCTATTAGAAAAAGAATCTTGGGAAAAGTTAGAAAGACTAAACAAACTTTCAAAAACCTACAAGCCGTTGGATACCTTGGAGTTTGAAATTCAACGATTATTAAGACGTGGAACGGATGGGAAACTATGAAAATACTTGTAACAGGTGCGACTGGCTTCCTTGGAAAATATGTGATCGATGAGTTGTTGGCTCACGATTATAACATTGTAGCCTTTGGCCGAAATGAAAAAATTGGGAAGACTCTGGAAAATGATCGCGTCCAATTTATCAAAGGGGATTTGAGCGCTATTGAGGAATTAAGACAAGCCTTTCAGTCTGTTGATGCTGTGGTTCACGCTGGAGCTTTATCCACTGCCTGGGGACCTTGGAAGGCCTTCTATCAGGCGAATGTAGTTGGTACTCAAAATGTCCTTGACTTGTGCCGTGAATATGCGGTAAAACGCTTGGTTTACGTATCTTCTCCCAGTATTTACGCAGCTGGAAAAGACCAATTAAACATCAAGGAAAGCGATGCTCCAAAAGAAAATCACCTCAACAATTACATTCGAAGCAAATTGGCTTCTGAAAAACTTTTTTCTGACTATCCAGATGTGCCAAGTATCATCTTGCGTCCTAGAGGATTATTTGGTGTGGGGGATACCAGTATTTTACCTCGTGTCTTACGCCTCAGTCGAAAAATTGGAATTCCTTTGATTCGAGGAGGAGAGCAGCTCATGGATATGACCTGTGTGGAAAATGTTGCCCTAGCCATTCGCTTGGCTCTAGAGGCCAAAGAAGCACACGGACAGGTTTATAATATTACAAATGGGGAACCAAAGACCTTTAAGTATTTGATCGAAACAACACTAAAGGGATTGGGAGAGCCGATTCGCTATCGGAAAATTCCGGAAGGTCTAGTAGCAGGTGCGGCTTATAGCCTTGAAGGAGTATATCGATTATTCCATCTGAAAGCTGAGCCTCCTTTGACTCGCTACACCTATTATCTCCTTCGATATAGCCAAACTCTCGATATTCAAAAGGCCCAAACAGAACTTGGCTACTATCCAAAAATGACCATTGAAGAAGGGATTGACAACTATGTCCAACATGATCAAGCGCATTGATTATTTCCCAGCAGGCTATTGTAGTAGTCATTCTGGTCTCTTATTTAAAGAGATTCCGAATGAAAAAATGCAATTTCCAGCAGGTGTCTTTTTGATTCATCACCGTGAAAAAGGCTATATTTTGTACGATACCGGCTATCACTACGAGATTAAGAAAAAAGCTCGGTATTTCTGGTACCGTCTAGCCACCCCAATGCAGATGAAAAAAGAAGACCAGATCGATTATTTATTGCAAGAGCGTGGAATTGATCCGGCAGAAATTACTTATGTGATTCTTTCGCATTTGCACCCGGATCATCTCGGTGGAGCAGCCCTTTTTCCAAATGCTCATTTCTTTGTTACCCAGGAAGTCTATGAGGTGTACCAAAAACCTAAATTTAAAGATCTGATTTTTAAAGAGTTTTTGCCAGCTGATTTCAAAGATCGGGTGACTTGTCTTAAAGCAGATCAAAGGCATCCTGCTTTCCCCTATCGCCCGACTGCGGATTTTTTTGGAGATGGGAGCATCCTTGTTTCGTCCATCGATGGACATGCGAGAGGGCAAGGTTGTCTTTATCTGGATGAGTTCAAACTCTTCATCGGAGCAGACCTTTCTTGGGGAGTAGACCTCTTGCCTTACACAGGGCAAATGCGTCTCATCCCCTCCTTGGTTCAGGATAATAAGAAGGCTTATCTTAAAGGAGCTGAGTTGCTGGAAACACTCTTGCAAGATGGCATTCAAGTTGTGGTCAGCCACGACCCGCAAGAACGGATTGAAAGGATTTTAAATGAAAAAAACAGTCTTTCTGAAAACCTTTATTGAAACCAGATGGTGCCACCGATTCCGTTCAAAAGAGGCCTTGAAGCGATATCAATATAAGCAATTGGCGCGCTACCATGCTTTTATCACTTCTCAGTCTCCCTATTTTCAAACCCATTCTCCCGAATCCTTTGGAACCATGGATAAATCGTTTATGATGACACATTTCAATGAACTCAATACCCTAGGGGTGGATCGAGATCAGGCTTTAGAGATGGCGATTCGCGGAGAACAGACGCGAGATTTTACTGAGATGAATGGAGAAGTAGCAGTAGGCTTGTCTTCTGGGACTTCAGGCCACCGAGGAGTTTTTGTCACCACAGAAAAAGAGAGAAGTATGTGGGCTGCAGCGATCTTAGCCAAGATGCTTCCGAAAGGAAAACTATTTGGTCATCGCATTGCCTTTTTCTTACGAGCGGACAATGAACTTTATCAAACCATTAACTCAGGCCTTATCCGCTTGGAATATTTTGATATTTTCAAGGATAGCAAGGAGCATTTAGAGCGTCTCAAAGACTATCAACCAACTATTGTGGTCGCACCAGCTTCAACCTTGATTGAGTTAGCCAACTATGTCAGCAATCAGCAACTTGCGATCCAACCCGTCAAGGTTGTCTCTGTCGCAGAAATCCTAGAGGAACGAGATGCTGAGACAATCGCCAAAGCCTTTCAACTAGACACGGTTGATCAGGTCTACCAAGCGACAGAGGGATTTTTAGCTTGTACCTGTTCAGAAGGCAATCTACATCTTAACGAAGATATTTTGTATGTCGAAAAAGAGTACCTAGATGATAGCCGCTTTTATCCGATTATTACGGATTTCAAACGAACCAGTCAACCGATCTATCGCTACCGCCTCAATGATATTTTGGTAGAAGAAAAATCTCCTTGCCCTTGTGGTTCCGTCTTTACTCGAATCGCAAAGATCGAAGGACGATCGGACGATATTTTCTATTTCAAAAAAGAAGATGGCAGTAGCCAGATGATCTATCCGGATTTTATTCGACGGTGCATTCTCTTTGTCGAAAATATTCAGGACTATCAAGTAACTCAGTTGGCAGATGGATCCATTACCATTGCCTTGAGTCACCGGACAGAGTCTATGGAGCAAGCAATCTTTGCTCAATTTGAACTCTTAGCTCAGCAAAAACAATTCATTCTTCCAAGTATTCAATTTATCGATTACCAATGGGACCCAACACGTAAATTAAAACGTGTTCAACGACTTCAATAAAAGGAGAATCCTATGACTACTGTAAAAAGACATTTGCAAATTAAAGGCTATGGAACAGCGCTTCCAGCTCATACCGTGACTTTCAAAGACCAAACTCGTTACCGCGTGAAAGAAGGAGAAGAAACACAGATTGATCTTGCAGCGCGTGCGATTGAAGTGGCTTTAAACCATGCGGGTCTTGAAATGGCAGACATCGACTGCCTGGTTTCAGCTAGTGCGGTTGGTGTTCAGCCCATCCCTTGTACCGCTGCTTTGATCCATGAGCGCGTGGCCAAGGGACTGACGATTCCTGCCATGGATATCAATACTACCTGTACCAGTTTTGTATCAGCCTTAAGCACCATTTCTTATCTGATTGAAGGTGGAGAATACCAACGGGTGCTGATTGTATCCAGTGAAGTAGGAAGCCTAGGGCTTAATCCCAAACAAAAAGAAAGCTTTGAACTGTTTAGCGATGGAGCCGCAGCTTTTATTTTTGAAGCAACAAAAGAAGATAAAGGAATCATTGCTAGCATGCAACGTACCTGGTCAGAGGGAGCCCATGATACCGAGATTCGTGGTGGTTTGACAGCTTATCATCCGAAATTATACTCTGAAGCAACCAAGACCGATTTCATGTTTGACATGAAAGGGAAGAAGATCCTTTTGCTTTCTGCCCGTGTTATTCCAGAAATGTTCCAAGAATTCGAAGAGAAATCAGGCATTTCTAAAGGTGCTGTAGATTATATTATTCCCCATCAAGCTAGCCGGGCCTTGCCACTCGTCATGGACAAATTAGGCGTTGGCAAAGACAAGTATCTCAATATTGTCAGTGATTATGGAAATATGGTTTCGGTAGCCGTGCCTTTCGGCCTAGCCTATGCATTGGATCATGGCTATGTGAAGGAAGGAGATACCATCTTCTTGATGGGAACTGCAGCAGGGATGACGGTCAATATGTTGGCACTGAAACTCTAATGATGAATCCTCTTACTTCAAGCTCAAAAAGCATCAAGTCCCGCTAGTCTTTAGCGGGCTTTTTTGATATAATGAAAGGTATGGAAATTGAGAAAACCAACCGAATGAATGCGCTCTTTGAGTTTTATGCAGCGCTCTTGACGGACAAGCAGATGAATTATATCGAGCTCTATTACGCAGATGACTACAGCTTGGCTGAGATTGCAGAAGAGTTTGGAGTGAGCCGTCAAGCGGTCTATGACAATATTAAACGTACAGAAAAGATTTTGGAAGACTACGAAATGAAACTCCATATGTATTCCGATTACATTGTACGCAGCCAGATTTTGGATCAGATTTTAGAACGCTATCCGGAAGATACTTTTCTACAAGAGCAGGTTGAAATTTTATCAAGCATTGACAATCGGGAGTGATTATGGGCAGTCTCGTCATTTATCAAGGAATACCTTGCAAACTATTAGTCGTACAGGAAGTATTTCCTACTCGACTACAGATTATCTCGCCCAATGATATCTCCAAAGCTATGCAAATAGGTTTTAGCTGTTGGGGATATCCAAAAGAAATCATGAAAGAAGTCACACCCGAAGAACTAGAATGTTTGCAACATTTCGGACGATTTCCACTGAATTGAAAAAATAGGAGAAAATAATGGCATTTGAAAGTTTAACCGAACGTTTACAAAACGTCTTTAAAAATCTTCGTAAGAAAGGGAAAATCTCTGAAGCGGATGTCCAAGAGGCAACCAAAGAGATTCGTCTAGCCCTCTTAGAGGCCGATGTTGCCCTTCCTGTTGTAAAAGACTTCATCAAACGGGTCCGCGAGCGGGCCGTAGGTCATGAGGTCATCGAAACCCTCAACCCTGCCCAACAAATCGTGAAGATTGTCGATGAAGAATTGACAGCGATTTTAGGATCAGAAACAGCAGAAATTATCAAATCTCCAAAGATTCCAACCATTATCATGATGGTCGGTCTTCAAGGGGCTGGTAAAACAACTTTTGCGGGTAAATTAGCCAACAAATTGGTCAAGGAAGAGAATGCACGTCCTTTGATGATTGCGGCCGATATCTATCGTCCAGCAGCCATCGACCAGTTGAAGACCCTTGGTCAACAGATCAATGTCCCTGTCTTCTCACTCGGTACAGAAGTCCCTGCAGTAGAGATCGTTCGTCAAGGTTTGGAGCAAGCGAGAGCCAACCACAATGACTATGTCTTGATCGATACGGCTGGTCGTCTGCAAATCGATGAAAAACTCATGGGTGAATTGCGCGACGTCAAAGCCCTTGCTGAGCCAAATGAAATCCTCTTGGTTGTCGATGCCATGATCGGTCAAGAAGCGGCCAATGTGGCGCGTGAGTTTAACGAACAACTCGAAGTGACTGGGGTCATCTTGACCAAGATCGATGGGGATACCCGTGGTGGTGCAGCCCTTTCTGTCCGTCAGATTACTGGGAAACCAATCAAGTTTACTGGTACTGGTGAAAAAATCACGGATATCGAAACCTTCCACCCAGACCGTATGTCTGGCCGGATCCTCGGTATGGGGGATATGCTGACACTGATCGAGAAGGCTTCTCAAGAATACGATGAGAAACGCTCTCTTGAACTCGCTGAGAAGATGCGGGAAAACACCTTTGACTTCAACGATTTCATCGATCAGTTAGACCAAGTTCAAAACATGGGACCAATGGAAGATCTGCTCAAAATGCTTCCAGGGATGGCCAACAATCCAGCTATGAAGAACCTTAAGGTTGATGAACGAGAAATTGCTCGCAAACGTGCAATTGTATCATCCATGACCCCAGCTGAACGAGAAAATCCAGATTTGTTAAATCCAAGCCGTCGTCGTCGGATTGCTGCTGGTTCAGGAAATAGCTTTGTCGAAGTCAATAAATTCATCAAGGACTTTAACCAAGCCAAACAGATGATGCAAGGCGTCCTCTCTGGCGATATGAATAAGATGATGAAACAAATGGGGCTCAATCCAAATAACATGCCGAAGAATATGCCTGGTGGAATGCCTGATATGTCTGCCCTCGAAGGCTTGATGGGACAAGGTGGCATGCCTGACTTGTCAGCTATTGGTGGAGGCGCTGGAATGCCTGATATGAGCCAAATGTTTGGCGGTGGTCTCAAAGGAAAAGCCGGCGAATTTATGATGAAACGGGCAATGAACAAGATGGCCAAACAAATGCGCAAAAATAAGAAAAAACGGAAATAATCGTTTCTAAGAGGGCCTGGAACACACTGTTCTGGGTTCTTTTAGAAACTACTACTAGAGGAAAGATGTTAAAAAAACTATTTCAACAAGTCATTCGTTTCTTTACAAGATTGTTTTCTTCGCACAGAAAGCCCTTTGAATTTCCTAAAGGATCGAAGAAACCACCCATCAGACCGATTATCTTTGTACCTGGGAGTTCAGCCAGTATCCAGCGATTCAACGGAACCATCCGCATGCTCCATCGCTTTTCTAGAAAAAAGCAAAGTCTCTTAAAAATAAAGGTCAATAAAGATGATTCTATAGAGATGGAAGGAAGACTAAATACAAAAGAGCCAAACCCTATGATTGTGATTGGCTTTGAGAATAATCGAGATGGCTACAGCAATATCAAGCAGCAAATCGAATCCCTTAAAATTGCTTTAACCTATCTTCTTGATCACTATCATTTTACTGAGTTTAAGGCAGTGGGTCACTCTAATGGTGGACTGGTTTTGACTGGTTTATTGGAAAGTGGCTTTTTAGAGAAAAAGAAGGTGACCGTGAGCAAGCTGGTTATTATTGGTAGTCCTTACCAATTCAATCAAGAAATGTATGACGATTTTCAAAAATGGAAGCATCGATTAGATAAAGAAGTAGAGGTCCTTAACTTTGTCGGTAGCTTTGCTGGGAAATCAGATGGCATCGTTCCTCTCTCTAGTGCCCAAGCAGCAAAATCTATTTTTGACAATCAAACCTATACAGAAGTGAATTTAAATGGTCGTAAGGCTCATCATTCAGCTTTACCCACTAATCCAGATCTAGTAAAACAATTAAGTCTGTTTTTGAATCTATAATTAAATTACATAATTTCGGTTATGTAATTTTTATTTGTCTCTTGCAATCCTTAGGTAAATATGGTACATTTTTGGTAGCGATTACACATGCTTAAGGAGGATTTTATGAAAGATCCCAAATTATTAGAAACAATGAAAGATTACAAGGGACGGGATGAGGTTCCTGCAGATTTTGATGCTTTTTGGAATCAAGCCCTAGCAAAGATTACTGAACTGCCAGAATACAAGCTCGAAGAACGAGATTTCAGCATTCCAAATGTGATTTGTTATGAATTAACCTTTAAAGGAACCAGAAATGGCCTTGTCTATTCAAGAATGATCCTCCCAAAAACGGATCAAAAGGTTCCCGTTGTTTTCCATTTTCACGGCTATATGGGCCGTTGTTGGGATTGGTCCGACATGCTGGCTTATACAGTAGCTGGCTATGGTGTTGTATCTATGGACGTAAGAGGGCAATCAGGCTATTCAACGGACGGAGATCGCTCACCACTTGGGAATACGGTAAAAGGACAGATTATCCGTGGAGCCGTGGAAGGTCCGGATGAGCTCTTTTATAAAGATATCTACTTAGACCTTTACCAGTTAATTGAAATTGTAGCCAACCTTCCTCAAGTAGATGACAGCAAACTTGCCAGCTACGGAGCCTCTCAAGGTGGTGCCCTGGCCCTGATTGCTGCTGGATTAAATCCCCGAATCCAACGAACAGTCGCCATTTATCCATTCTTATCGGATTTCAGACGGGTATTAGAGATCGGAAATACCAGTGAGGCCTATGACGAGCTTTTCCGTTATTTCAAGTTCCATGATCCATTCCATGAAACGGAAGATCGTTTGATGCAGACTTTGGCCTATATTGATGTGAAAAATTTTGCCCATCGTATCAAAGGACAGGTTCACATGATTACAGGTCTAGATGATGATGTCTGTTATCCTGAAACGCAGTTTGCCATTTATAATCGATTAGAAGGTCCAAAAGAGCATTTAATCATGCCAGAATATGCCCACGAAGCTATGAATGTTCAAGTCAATGATCGAGTCTATAATTGGCTCTGTGGTAGCAAGATTCCATTTCGATATGTAGAAAAATAAGTTAGAAAAGAAAAACAATCAGTAAATCCATGAGATTTGCTGATTGTTTTGTGTTTAAAAGGGATCTAGTATAGAAAGGAAAACTAAAAGTTTATGTACAATTGACCAAACAAGACCTAAACCATTGATACAACTAAATTAGAAGCATAAAGTACATTCTTTAAAAAGTGTACTTTATTTTTATTTTGTACATTATTTTGGAATGGTATTTTGTATGTTTGCTAGTGCATAATATCAGCTAATCGAAGAAATTGATTTGTACATTTTTTTACTCTAGTAACGGTAGAAGAAGTGGTGGTTCAATTGTACATTTTATTTAAAATATTTATAGTTATAAGATTAGTATTTGAAGCATAAATAAAGTAGATACAGTGGTATAATAGTGTCAAAAGACTTTCAGGAGAAATGACATGAGATCGCACACAGTTATTCTAGGTGCTGGTGCTACTATTGCAGCAATTCCAGATGGTGATAAAAACGGCAAAAGTTCTTCAGTTATGAATGGATTGCTAAAAAAACTAAATTTAGAAGAAATTCTTGCTGGTGTTGAATTACAGACAAAGAGCGAAAATTTAGAAGATATCTATTCAGAATTATTTGAGAGAGAAGAGTGCTCCGAAATAGTTAAAAAACTAGAAGAAAGACTCTATGATTATTTTGCTTCGTTGGAGTTACCTGATGAACCAACAATTTATGATCTTTTAATATTAAGTTTAACTAATAAAGATTGCATAGCTACGTTTAATTGGGACCCTTTACTTATACAAGCTTATGTTCGCTGTTCAAAAATTACTCTGAACCTGCCACAAATTCTTTGTTTACATGGGAATGTAGCTGTCGGTTTTTGTGAAGAACATACTGAGTTTGGAACAGTAGATTACTATTGCCCAACATGTTATAAAAAATTAAATCCAACAAAATTATTGTATCCCGTAAAAAACAAAGACTATTCTTCCGATGGATACATAAATTGGTGTTGGAAAGCATTAGATTACTTTGTCGATCATTCATATATGTTAACTATTTTTGGATACAGTGCTCCTAAGAGCGATGTAGATGCTGTTAATTTAATGAAAAAAGCATGGGGAAATATTGAAGACCGACCACTTGAAGAAGTTTCCGTAATAGATATTATAGACGAAGAGACTATGCTAAATACATGGAAAGACTTTATTCATAGCCATCATTATAGGTATTCAAATTCATTTTTTGATTCTTACTTAGCAAAATTTCCAAGAAGAACTTGTGAAACCGTATTTGCAACATTTTCATTAAATGTTCCTTCTGATGGTAGTAGAGGATTTAAAGAGAATTTTAATTGGGACATGATAAAAGAGTTTTTATCTGATATGTTAGTTGAAGAACAGGAAAATAAAGGAAAATCAAATTTAAAATCGAGATATTTAGTTTGGGGTGAAGATGTTAACAAATAATCCAATTAATCATAGTGTACTTAAATTGTCAATGGATTTCGATAATGCTTTTAAACATAAAAATATAGAGGAAATCTATAGACTAATAGAATTTGGAAAAAATATGGAAAACACTATTGATGATATTTCCAAAATTCAATTATTTTATTCTATTGGGACAGCATACGCTGATATATTTGAACTAAGTGATAACTTAGTTTTCAACATAGATACCGATTTTACAGTTCAACAAATTTATTACTTAAGAAAAGCTATAGAAATTTCAAATAACGTTGATATAAATTCTGAGAACAGTAGGTTTGTTTTCCCATTATTATGTTCACTTTACACTAATTACGCAAATTTATTAGATGCTTGTGGTAGAAAGCAGTTAGCTATTAAGATGTATTGTAAATGTATACAAATCAATCCAAGATTCACAATGGCTAGTGGTAACTTGGCTATTTGTCTAGATCATTATCGTAATTTTTTGAATGATAACGAACACCTCCACTTTATTAAAAAAATTAAAAATTTAATAGAAACAAGCATAACTGTTTCAGATCCAAACAGAGTTGATTATGCAGAAAAGCGATTTATTGAACTTTACGAACAATATCTTAATTATAAAGACTTAGATGAATGCTCTTGTAAAACCATCGATTATAATCCTAATTCACAAAAGTATCGCGAATGGTGTTGGAATAACGGACTGTATCTTAATCCACTTAATGACTTACAAGCTGACGATATAAATAGATATGATGATAATCTTTTACTACCAAGTTTATTATTTCAATCGGATAAAGATTTAAACAAATATATTTCTATGTTTAATCAAATTAAGCAAGAATATGTTTATGCGCGTTATCTCTGTTTTAATAGCATTGAAATTGATTCGGTTCATTATGCTGATGAGAATGTTTATCTTATTGATTGTCTAGACTATGTACAATACTCTATCCGAGTTGAAGGATTAAAAGCATCTTTTAAAACACTATATTCATTATTAGATAAAGTAGCTATGTTTATAAATGAATATTATTCTTTAAAAATTAAAACTCGACAAGTAAATTTCCATTCAATTTGGAGATCAAATAGTGATTTAAATAAAATGTTGGATAAGAATATTGGTCTGTCATCTATATTTTGGATAGAGAAAGATTTTGATAATGGTGATAATTCTTTAACAGCTAATCCAAACTCAAAGCGATTGAAAATTATTAGAAATTATTTAGAGCACAGATTTACTAATATAACATTGAATATTTTTAATGGAAGTGAAGATAATGAAGATAATAATGAAACCAGACTGTATCTAACTGAATTTGAACTTCAAGAGTTTGCATTAGATTTATTAAATCTTGTAAGAGAAGTTATTTTTTCACTCAAAAATGCCATTCAAATAAGTGAAAATGAAAAACAATCTACTATAAGCAGTGAAGTTGCTTTAATTCCGATAAATTATGAAGAAGTAGATTCGGAAGATAAATTATAGCATTGAACATACAATTTATAGTCGTTATAAAAAGCAATAGCCTAAATTCATTTAACTAATCGACTTAACTAGATCTAAACCATTGATAAAACTGAATTAGAAGGATAAAGTACACTCATTAAGCAGTGTACTTTATTTTTGTTTTGTACATTATTTGTTGATTGCTTAATCAATACTACATCGCTATCAGGCAATTCAGTCTCCATTTAGTCCTCTAAAACCCATGTTGAGGCGGTAAGTTTGCTAGTCAAGGAGTAAAACGACGAAGATTAGCATTTACTTCCGCCCATGCGATAGCTGTCCGTGATTGACAAGTGCTAGCACGCAGACAGAACGGAGATAGCGAACCGCTGAGTGTGTCGCTCTGCTCGTAAAAGCTTAGAAACCTTTGAACGAAAGGGATAATGAAAGCCTTGATTGCAAGGCTTTTTGCTTTATGGTGGGTAAGTATCAGAGTGAGAAAATTTTTGGAATGAGTAGAAGTGATAGCTAGAAATTATCAGTTTCTATTTCCATTTACCCTGTGGGTACGTGTTTGTTTCCATTGACAAGGAGTTTGTGGGAATAGAAATGTACCCACCTTGTTTGAATCAAGTGAAGTGTAGTTGAAGGAAATCTGTTGAAAGCAATACTTCATTTTACCGAATAAGTAATAATTTAGGCAACTTCAAATCGATTAAAAAAAACTATTTTAAAGGTTAAGAGTAGACAAAAATTGTCCACTCTTTTTTGCAAACTCAATTTATCAATAAATGAAATGAGGGAATGTAAAATGAAATATTTTGAGGTTGAGTTAGAAAATCCTGATGAATTTTTAAAACTACAAACAGAAGATTTTGTGAAAGCTAATCGCTTGCTACTAAGGAAGATAATCCAGAGCGTTACAGTCTATGAAGAAAACTTCGTCATATCCTTTAAATCTGGCATCGAATTGGAAGTATGAGTCTCATTCCATAACTTTTATATTGAACATATCATCTTGTTGTGTTATACTATAAATTGATATAAACAAAGATGTAGGAGGAACCGAAACTATGACAGCCTCAATGCGTTTAAGATAAGCTGGCAATAAAAAAAGCAGAATCTATACCCGATGATAGGCTTTTTTGTTGTGCTTATTTATACGATATTGAGCATTCATTAGTTACGGTGAGGATATTGGTTATTTAACTATACCTTTATTTAACTATGTCTTTAATATGAATGTTTCCAAATTGTATGTATGCAGACCAAAAGCCACATTGTGGGGTTTGGCCTGCATTTTTTATTGCCTAGAATGCTATTCAAAATAGAAATTCAAGCAAAATAATATGCAGGAGATAATATAAATGGAAAAATACAACAATTGGAAACGAAAATTTTATGCAATATGGGCAGGGCAAGCAGTATCATTAATCACTAGTGCCATCCTGCAAATGGCGATTATTTTTTACCTTACAGAAAAAACAGGATCTGCGATGGTCTTGTCTATGGCTTCATTAGTAGGTTTTTTACCCTATGCGATTTTGGGACCTGCCATTGGTGTGCTAGTGGATCGTCATGATAGGAAGAAGATAATGATTGGTGCCGATTTAATTATCGCAGCAGCTGGTGCAGTGCTTGCTATTGTTGCATTCTGTATGGAGCTACCTGTCTGGATGATTATGATAGTATTGTTTATCCGTAGCATTGGAACAGCTTTTCATACCCCAGCACTCAATGCGGTTACACCACTTTTAGTACCAGAAGAACAGCTAACGAAATGCGCAGGCTATAGTCAGTCTTTGCAGTCTATAAGCTATATTGTTAGTCCGGCAGTTGCAGCACTCTTATACTCCGTTTGGGATTTAAATGCTATTATTGCCATCGACGTATTGGGTGCTGTGATTGCATCTATTACGGTAGCAATTGTACGTATACCTAAGCTGGGTAATCAAGTGCAAAGTTTAGAACCAAATTTCATAAGGGAGATGAAAGAAGGAGTTGTGGTTCTGAGACAAAACAAAGGATTGTTTGCCTTATTACTCTTAGGAACACTATATACTTTTGTTTATATGCCAATCAATGCACTATTTCCTTTAATAAGCATGGAACACTTTAATGGAACGCCTGTGCATATTTCTATTACGGAAATTTCCTTTGCATTTGGGATGCTAGCAGGAGGCTTATTATTAGGAAGATTAGGGGGCTTCGAAAAGCATGTATTACTAATAACAAGTTCATTTTTTATAATGGGGACCAGTTTAGCCGTTTCGGGAATACTTCCTCCAAATGGATTTGTAATATTCGTAGTTTGCTGTGCAATAATGGGGCTTTCGGTGCCATTTTATAGCGGTGTGCAAACAGCTCTTTTTCAGGAGAAAATTAAGCCTGAATATTTAGGACGTGTATTTTCTTTGATCGGAAGTATCATGTCACTTGCTATGCCAATTGGGTTAATTCTTTCTGGATTCTTTGCTGATAAAATCGGTGTAAATCATTGGTTTTTACTATCAGGTATTTTAATTATTGGCATTGCTATAGTTTGCCAAATGATAACTGAGGTTAGAAAATTAGATTTAAAATAAACAATATTGGAGGAATATTTATGTATCTTATTTTCATGTAACTCTTCCTGCTAAAATCGCAGGGTTTTCCCTGCATACAAGCAAATGAAAGCATGCGATTATAGACAGGAGGAAATGTTATGGAATTAATATTAAAAGCAAAAGACATTCGTGTGGAATTCAAAGGACGCGATGTTTTAGATATAAATGAATTAGAAGTATATGATTATGACCGTATTGGTTTAGTAGGAGCAAATGGTGCTGGAAAAAGCACTTTACTCAGGGTACTTTTAGGAGAATTAACTCCCCCAGGATGTAAAATGAATCGTCTGGGTGAACTTGCCTATATTCCCCAGTTGGACGAAGTAACTCTGCAGGAGGAAAAAGATTTTGCACTTGTAGGCAAGCTAGGTGTTGAGCAATTAAATATACAGACTATGAGCGGTGGTGAAGAAACAAGGCTTAAAATAGCACAGGCCTTATCGGCACAGGTTCATGGTATTTTAGCGGATGAACCTACGAGCCATTTAGACCGTGAAGGAATTGATTTTCTAATAGGACAGCTAAAATATTTTACAGGTGCACTGTTAGTTATTAGCCATGACCGCTATTTTCTTGATGAAATAGTAGATAAAATATGGGAACTGAAAGATGGCAAAATCACTGAGTATTGGGGAAACTATTCTGATTATCTTCGTCAGAAAGAGGAAGAACGTAAGAGCCAAGCTGCAGAATACGAACAATTTATTGCGGAACGTGCCCGATTGGAAAGGGCTGCGGAGGAAAAGCGAAAACAGGCTCGTAAAATAGAACAGAAGGCAAAAGGTTCTTCAAAGAAAAAAAGTACTGAAGACGGAGGGCGTTTAGCTCATCAAAAATCAATAGGAAGTAAGGAAAAAAAGATGTATAATGCTGCTAAAACCCTAGAGCACAGGATTGCGGCCTTAGGAAAAGTAGAAGCTCCGGAAGGCATTCGCAGAATTCGTTTCAGGCAAAGTAAAGCATTGGAGCTCCATAATCCATACCCTATAGTCGGTGCAGAAATTAATAAAGTATTTGGGGATAAGGCTCTGTTTGAAAATGCATCTTTTCAAATTCCGTTAGGAGCAAAAGTGGCGTTAACTGGTGGTAATGGAATCGGAAAAACAACTTTAATCCAAATGATCTTAAACCATGAAGAAGGAATTTCTATTTCGCCTAAGGCAAAAATAGGTTACTTTGCACAGAATGGTTACAAGTACAACAGTAATCAGAATGTTATGGAGTTTATGCAGAAGGATTGTGACTACAATATATCAGAAATTCGTTCAGTGCTAGCATCTATGGGGTTCAAACAGAACGATATTGGAAAAAGTTTATCTGTTTTAAGCGGTGGAGAAATTATAAAATTGTTGCTTGCTAAAATGCTCATGGGTAGATATAACATCCTAATAATGGATGAACCCAGTAACTTCCTTGACATACCAAGTTTAGAGGCTTTGGAAATACTAATGAAGGAGTACACCGGAACTATCGTGTTTATCACCCACGATAAACGATTACTCGAAAATGTAGCAGATGTAGTTTATGAAATTAGAGATAAGAAAATAAATCTGAAACATTAAATTTAAGGTAGTCGCTGGTCAGTATAGTCTGTTCTGGTTGGCGACTCCATTGTTAAAGAGTATAAAGACTTTAGATTTTATGAATATTAAAAATAGGAACAGTCAATTGAACTGCTCCTATTTTTCTGCTAAATATATTGTAGTTTTCTTATATGTATAATGATAGATTAGCGGATTCTCATCTACGGTACTTACTTCAAATATGAAGAAGTGATCGCGGTTATCTCTGGACTTTTCCTTATTGAGGACAAAGTAATTCTTACGTGAAGTCGCCATTGTTTTTAGGATATCATCAGTTAGGAAGGTCAATGGAATATTCATGTTAGAGTAGCGGTAGAAGTCACGTTCAAAATCTTGGTAGCTCTCGCTATAATAGTCCATTTGTAGGTGATTACGCTGAAACTCAAGCTGATTCATAGAGCACCTCCTCGACAAGTTCAATACTAATAATGTCTTTTAATTTCAAATTGATGTGACCTGTTGTAGTTTTTATCAAAATGAAATCTTTGGTCAGACTTGGTATTGTTCCAGTGTAGGAAACACGCTTGTTTTTTTCAATCACTTGAATGCGTGTGCGTAGCTGCCCGGCGTATACTTGACTGAGGAGTAATAATTTCTTCTCTAGTGATAAGTCAGACATGTACGTTACTTTGTTTGTATCATCAGAGAGTGCTGATGCATGTTCAGATAGGAAAAAGCCCATCCATTTTTGCATCTTTGTATCCTGGTACTCTCTTGCTGATTGAAATGGTAAATATGAACGGTCAATCATATCAAATCCTTTCTATGCAGAGGCAAGGGTATTTTTATCAAATTGAATCGTAAAACCTTGAATTCCCCCACCTGTGTAACATTCTTTAAAGCGATTGATTACCTCAGTATAGATTATCACAGATGAGCTTGTTGGCTTAATGCTAAATGTAAATTCCAATGGTAATCGGTTTTCAGATTTAGCATGTACTAGTCGTATCGATATTTCAGTTGTTTTGAGTTTTCTCTGACGAAGTTTTGAAGTTGCTGTTTCAACGATTCCATGTAAAAATCTTTCAAGCATTTCAATATCATTACATCCTTTGCTACGGATTTCTGAAAATTGTACTGTATTTTTTTCTTGTTTCATTTTAATCCCTCCAATCCACCCGCGGAATGACCACCGATAAGTTTACTGCGTTCAATATTTCTGGAACCTTCAGTTAGGACGGTTCCTTTTTGTATGGCTAAAAAACCAAACTGTTCTCTGACAACATCAATAGCTGTCTGAAGTCTATTATCTTTTTCAATTTGTTCTACATCATCAAAGAGTGATAGTAGAGTATAGCTTTCATCTACGAAGCCACTATAAGATACACCAATTTGTCTCACTGCACCAGAGGTGTATTTTTTCGGAATAATACAAGTACATGACTCACCATTGTTTTGGGGAGATTTGCGGGTTCAATTTTATTCTGAGCATTTATAGATTTTTTCATCTCAGTCCTAGAATAGCCAATATGAATAGAAACGACAGTAGTCAATACTAGGGCTACTGTTCCGTTCCACAGTATCATTTAAAAATCATTTTCACACCCTTTCGTCTATTAGTATAGAAGAAAGCTCTCAGCACACGTTGAGGCAGTATCACTGCTTGTACGAGCTTAGAAAAAAATGTTGACGAAAAAGCCTTGGTGTCAAGGATTTTTTGCTATCCTCAAAAAGATAATTTTATAATTGACAATTTGTCAGTAGAGCAGTATAATTTATAATCAGGAGGAATAAAATGCGAGATGTAAAAGATCCGGAAATTCGACGGGCTGAGATTATGGATGCTTCTATGCTCCTCTTTATGGAGAAAGGATATGCGAACACAACAACTCAGGATATAGTCGATAAGGTAAATATATCACGAGGTTTGTTATACTATCACTTTAAGAACAAAGAAGATATTCTATATTGTCTTGTGGAACGATATTCAGAGAAATTATTGAGAGATATTCATGTGATTGTCAATGATGACGACAAAACTGCTATTGAAAAAATAAGAGCCTTTATAGATGCCACAATAATCTCTACAGATAACGTTTCAGCGGAGGGAACTGAGTTACAAAAGACGGTTGATCTTAAAGAAAATCGTTATATGTTAGATAAGTTATCCCATAAGCTCATTGAAAAACTGACTATATATTTTGAGAGGATAATAAATCAAGGCATCTCAGAAAAAGTATTTTCTGTAAAATATCCATCTGAAACAGCAGAATTTCTTATGACAGCCTATGTTTTTGTTTCAAATAACATAGGTATAAAAACATCAAAGAAAGAACCTGTCAAAGATTACTTGAATGCATTTAAGATAATGCTGGAACAAAACCTAAATACAAAAGGACTCTTTAGCAATTAAAAAAAGATAGAATGTTTGTAAAGAGAACTATGTACCGATAGCTGAATCAAAACAAGCTATCGGTATTATTTCAAAATATGACTGACAAATTGTCAATAGAGGTGAAAATATGTTAGAGATAAAGAATTTTAGTAAAAGTTATGGGGATAAGAAGGTTGTGGATAACCTATCTATTTCAGTACAGCCTGGAGATATTTATGGTTTTATTGGAGCAAATGGTGCGGGAAAAACGACAACGATAAAGGCAGTTGTCGGTATCCATGATTTTGAAGACGGAAGTATAATTATCAACGGTCATTCTATTAAAGAAGAACCTGTTATTTGTAAAAAAATGATGGCGTATATCCCAGATAATCCAGATTTGTATGAACATATGACAGGACTTCAATATATTAATTTCATTGCTGACCTGTTTGAAATTCCTACAAAAATACGCAGGGAGAGAATCCAAAATTACGGTGATTTATTTGATATGACTGAGCATCTTTCGGGGATAATTTCTTCATATTCACATGGTATGAAGCAACGAACAGCCATTATTTCTGCACTTGTACATTCTCCCAAACTATTGATTTTAGATGAACCTTTTGTTGGGCTAGATCCCAAAGCAACTTTCCTACTAAAGAAAATTATGCATGAGTGTGTTTCAGATGGAGGTGCTATTTTCTTTTCAACCCATGTATTGGATGTTGCGGAAAAATTATGTAATAAGATTGCCATTATCAAAAATGGAAAGTTAGTTGCAAGTGGTAATACAGGAGATATCAAAGGTAATGAATCATTGGAAGCATTTTTCATGGAGGTGCAGGGCAATGAGTAACATTTGGATACTAATTAGAGCACAATTGATAAATTTTTTTCCCATTAACCAGATTAGAGAGACGGGAAATAAAAAACAAAGTTCAATGGCTATTGCGAGTTTTGGCATAGTAACTCTTGCCTTATTTTGCTTTTTTTATAATATCCTAACAGCTAAAACATTGGTACAAGTTGGACAACAAAACTTGATTCCGGCATATATGGTCTCTGTCTCAAGTTTTTCGATATTATTTTTGACAGTTTTTTATTCGAATGGCATTTTATTTGGCAGTCGAGATATGGAAATTCTCCAATCCTTACCTGTTAAAAGTTCGTATATTATCACCAGCAAGTTCATGTTTATGTACTTATTGAATTTTTTAATAGGCTTGATGTTTATGCTTCCGGGTGGAATTGTATGGGGCTTGAACGGAAGTTTAAACCTCCTACAGATTATATTGTATTTTACTTCTATATTTTTTGCCCCTTTGATCCCCATGTGTATAGCGGCATGCATGGGACTCGTTATTGTTGTCGCTTCATCTTTTTTTAAAAGAAAAAATGTTATCTCTCTTATTTTTTCATTTGCGATGCTAGGTATAATTGGATATTTTGCATTATCAGCTTTGCAATCAGGTGATGAAAGTAGTATTGGGGTTACTCTGGCTAAGCAAATTACTGGACTGTATCCAATTTCTAGACTATTTATGTCATACTACAATTTTCCAATGTACTATGGGATGGGATTTTATATAGTTCTTTCAATAGTCGTCTTTTATCTATTTGTCAAAATTGCTTCGTTGAAGTATGGACTACTTAATACACTTGCCAATACAAAATCAAGTTATGCTAATGACAAAGTATCTTATGAAAGAAAATCGGTATTTTTTGCCTTGTATCAAAAAGAGCTTGGACGATTTTTAAGTTCTTATATGGCAGTCTTGAATGCTGGGCTTGGAGTGATTCTTTTATGTGTCTTTAGTATATGTTTCCTGTTTAATTCTGTAGGTCAAATAGGAAATTCTGCAGGAATTGAAAATATAAATGAGTATCTTTCAAACTTAGCTCCCGTCTTTATTGCATCTATGCTTTCACTCAGTTGTCCAGCAGCTTCATCTATATCTTTAGAAGGTAAAAATATTTGGATTTTGAAAAGTTCTCCGGTTGAGATAAAAATGATTTTAAATGCTAAGATAGCTGTCAACCTTACACTTCATTTGATTGGATATATGATTTCTGTATCAGTATTTATGCTGAAACTTGATATGAATCCTATTCAAGTTATGAATCTAGTTATTGTTCCTATATGTTACTCCCTTTTTATAACGGTAATCGGAATTTCATTAAATAAAAAATATCCTAACTATGATTGGGACAGTGAGATGATAGTCGTCAAACAAAGTCTACCTGTTATTGTGACTGGAATTATTGGTATGATTGTACTTATTACGCCTATTTTTCTTAATTGGGTGTTAAATATTCCGATTACATTTGTTTTGCAGGTAGTATCAGTAGTTTTATTGGTTATTACAATGGGTGTTTATATAACAATGAGCAAGTCGAATTTTATCTAGTTAAAGGAGGAAAATAAGATGAAAAACAGACTGACAAAAGATATTTTGGTGTTGCTAGGGATGACAGTCATAATAGTTGTTATTTGTAGTTTTCTCCCAGAGGAAGTTCCTATCCATTTCAATGCAAAAGGTGTTGCAGATATGTTTGCAAATAAATATTATCTTCTACTGGCTACAGTAATTCCATACTCTGCATATTGGAAGATTGTTAGGGGGAAGGAAAATAAAAAGATTAAATGAAACCCCATCTATATTTACAGATTGCATCAAAATTAAGAACAACTATTTTAAGAGGTGATTATGTGCTTGGACAAAAAATTCCTTCGATAAGGAGTTTAGCAGAAAATGAGAAGTGTAATCCAGCAACAATCCAAAAAGCAATGAAAGTTCTCGAAGAACAGAATTTGGTTATTAGCTGTGGAACATTAGGATATTTTGTCATAGCAAGCGAGCAAGAAATAAAGGAGTTAAGATATCAAGAATCGAACAAGCTAGTGAAAATTTTGTTTGAAAATCTAGGTGAGCTAGGATTTTCGGAAGATGAGATTGTCAATTTATTTTTTTGAAAAGATGCTTAGATGAAGTTGAATGGAAATTTATTAGGATTATTTTTGAAAGTATATAAAAGCCTTGATTATAAGGCTTTTTTTGCATTTTCCAATAAAGAACTTGACATTATTAGTTACTTCCACTACAATAGAATTACATACCATCGGTATGATAGAAAGGAACAAAAATGGCAAGGAATAGAAACTCACATGAAACTAGAAAAAAAATACTAGAGGTCTCTAAAAATCTATTTTTAGAAAAAGGATTTGATAATACATCAATACAAGATATCATAGATGGATTAGGTGGATTAACAAAAGGTGTTATCTATCATCATTTTGAGTCTAAATATGATATACTGCAAACAATCATTAGCGAAAATAATCAAGAAATTTTAAATTATAATTGGAGAGGAAATACTGGATTAGAAAAGATACAAAATTCTTTGATGGACTCTTTCTCTAATTTTGAACACCAAAGGCTCGTTTACTCTGCCTCAATCATGCTAAGAAGTCCACGCTTATTGGGAGAGCAGTATCTAGGTCTATTTTCTGATTTTTTACCCGAAATTAGAGAAAAGGTTTACGAAGGAGTTGAAGATGGGTCTATTAAAACAGAATATCCAGAAGAGCTAGCAGATTTAATTGTTTTATCTCTAAATATTTGGATTGGTTTTCAAATTTCCGTTTTTTCATTAGTAGAATTAAAGCGTAAAATGAATTTCATTAAACTTACTTTTGAAGGTCTAGGGGTACAGTTAATTTCTGATGAAATGATGGAGGTGATTTTCAACTTATTTGATCGCTTAAAAAAATAGTAAATAAGTAGTCGCATGACATTCATGTTAATACTAATTTCTATTTATGTGTTATCAATTCAATAAATTATCTTACATAATTTATAGTTAAAAAATAACATACTTTAAGTGTGTTATTAAAAATCTATTATACATACCGAGGGTATGTTTGTTTTTAGTATATACATACCGATAGTATGTATGGTGCCATTGTCTGTAAAATAAGCTTATTTTTAAATATTTGTCGAGATTAGTCTGAATAGTTTATTCTTTATTTACGCTTTGGAGGAAATAATCTATGTTGTCGCTTATTAAAATTGAATTAAATAAAGTTTCTAAATCTAAATTATTTTTAGCCTGGTTGTGTACTATATTTATAGTGTTAGGTATTACAGCAATCATTATTATGGGTTTAGGTACTGACAATAAACTAGGAGAATTTACTGGACAGGATTCTAATGTTATTAGAATTACTGGTAAATGGGAAGGTTGGGCAATTGTAGCTTCATTGTTTTCATCTTTATTTACAAAAGCAGCATTTTTGATTTTCGAATCTTATTTATTATCTACGATTATTATTGATGAATTTAAACGAAGAACAATTTTTCAGTTGTTTTCTTACCCTATTTCTAAAATAAAGTTACTTTGGGGAAAAATTCTTTCAGTCATTCTAATAGCATTTATTGCCCATTTTTCTGCACATTTAGTGACTCAATTATTCATTAGATTCATGGCTGTTGTAACTGAATCTAGTTATATCCCTCTAGCTAGTCAATTAATTAACTTGGCTGGAATAACGTTTGCAACAGTACTAATAGGGTTACTACCATTTGTTTTAGGTATGATTAAACATTCAACAGCTATAACAATGCTTTCAGGACTTGGTTTAGCAGCATTACTTTCAAATGTAAGTCCAGGAAGTTTATCTAATAATATTGCTGATAACTTATTCTTTTTGATATTTGCAAGTTTCATAAGTTTAATGATTACTTCATTTTCAATTTTTAATATTTCAAGACAAGATATTAGTATCAAGTAGCATACCTAAGTTTAATTGAAGGAAAGTGATAATTCCTTAATGATTTCTATAAAAAAAGAGACTGTATAAATTAGTATTTATGCTCTGGGAGAAAAATTCTTGCATTTAAAACTGGATATAGAAAGAGAGATAGAAATGAGAAATATTGTTGAAATAAAAGAAGTTTTTAAAACAATTGATAAAGAAGAAATTTTAAGTGGTATCAACCTTCAAATTGCTGAAGGAGAAATCTATGGTTTTCTAGGACCGAATGGTGCTGGAAAAACAACGTTAATGAAATGTATGTTATCCTTATCAACAATTACATCAGGTAGTATTGAAATTTTTGGGAAAAATCTACAAGAATACAGAGAAGAAATCCTAAGTCAGATTGGAAGTATTATTGAATCACCAATTTTTTATGATAACTGCACTGCAAAAGAAATTTTGGAAATTCACGCTCAGTATATGGGGAAAACTATTACTGAATCAGATATAATAAGAGCCTTAAGAATGGTCGGATTAAAAAATACGACTAAAAAAGTAAAAGATTTTTCGTTAGGAATGAGGCAAAGGCTTGGTTTAGCTCGTGCCTTTCTAACAAAACCTAAATTGTTAATTTTAGATGAGCCAATCAATGGTTTAGATCCAATAGGAATTCAAGAAATTCGAAATCTTTTGTTGTCGCTTTCTAAGGAGCATGGAATTACAATACTAATATCGAGTCATATATTATCGGAAATTTCACAGATAGCAGATAAAATTGGTTTTATCAAAAATGGAAAAATTGTAGAACAGGTCTCTATGAAAGAGATTAGGAGAGAGAATATTGACTTAGAAGAATATTTTATGTCACATTTTCTAAATTAAATTAAGAATTATGAGGTAGATTAAGGATGAAACAATTGATAAAGAACCATCAGAAGGCTTTTTATGCTTTCATGATATTTAATATACTGGTCCCTTTAACTAATATTGCTTTTGCTTATTCTATTAAAGGTATTATTGATAGTGGCATGTCTCAAAATAAAGAAGCCTTAACTCAAGCGGTACTAGTAGGAGCTATTGTTATTCTCATATATGCAGGGCTCAACTTTATATCTCTTCGATTGAAAAATAAACTTGTTAGGCAAATCATGTCAAGATACAAAAATAAGGTGTTCCAATCTATTTTAGATAGGGATTATAGAGACTTTTCTAAAGAAAAATCAGGGAAATTTATTTCTGTATTAACCGAAAATATGAAGAAAATTGAGCAAGATTATCTACACCAGTATTTTAATATTTCAAAAAACCTTTCCTTAATGATTTTTTCGCTCCTAGCTATGTTTATAGGTAATTGGTATTTGACCTTATTGGTTATCATTGCTAGCATTATTCCAATGATGATTTCTGGATTCATTGGACAAAAATCAGCTTATCTTCAAAAGAGTGCCATGATTGCAGATCAGAAGTATTTAGCTAAGGTTAAAGATATTTTAGCAGGATTTCTTGTTATTAAAAGTTTTAATGTGAAAGATGCTATCTGTGAGGATTATAGTTATGAAAGTGAAAAATTGGATGAGATATATTTTATAAAAGGAAAATTTGATGTTTTAGCAAATGTTATTTCACAGCTTTCAGGGATGATTGTTTTTTTGGTAGCTTTTGGTGGAGGGATGTACCTCGTATTTAATGGTTCTACCACAATTGGGAGTGTGACAGCTATTGTTCAACTAGTCAATTTTGTAGTAATGCCACTAAATGAAATTGGTATGGGAATGAGTAAATTTCGTGAAGGGCAAGCAACACTTAATGCATTTGAGGTAAAAGATGTAATTGGACTTCAGACTGGTGAAACGAAAGAATATTTCGATGATGTCATTTCTTTTTCAAATATAGACTTTTCTTACCCTAATGCTGAAGAAAAAATTTTTAATCATTTATCTTTGAAGATTCAAAAAGGGGAAAAAATTGCAATTGTAGGAATGTCAGGGAGTGGAAAATCAACTTTGCTCAATCTATTGCTGCGTTTTTATGATGTAACAAGTGGACATATTTCAATTGATAATCAAGATATACAAGCTATTTCAGCAGAGAGTCTTTATAACTTGATGACGATTGTTCAGCAAGATATTTATATCTTTGATGATACTTTAAGAGCAAATATTACTCTTAATCAATCCTTCACTGATGAGGAAATAAAGAAAGCTGTACAGCAGTCAGGTTTAGAAAGTTATGTTTTAGAAAATGAATTAGGTCTACAAGCTTTATGTGGAGAGAATGGATCAAATTTATCTGGCGGACAAAAACAAAGAGTTAGTATTGCGCGCGCCTTGATTCGAAAAACACCAATCTTATTATTGGATGAGGCTACTTCATCTTTGGATAATCAAGTAACTACTGAAATTGAAAGTTCAATCTTGGATATTAAAAATTTGACTGCACTTGTAGTAACCCACAAGTTGAATGAGAACATTTTGAAAAAATACGATAGAATTCTCTTTATGAAAGATGGCGTTATTGTTGAAGATGGTTCTTTCAGTGATTTGATGGATAGGAGAGGTGAGTTTTATAAGTTGTTTGAGTTGAGTGTGTAATTCTCTTTCATTTTATAGTATAATTTTATAAAACGCTCTAAAATCATTAAATTGATATAAAAGTGTTTTTTATTGTCAAAATATACAATTGAAAAAATTTCCAGTTTTTTTAAAATCACTTTCTTAGATGACAATTTAATCAAAATATGATATAATACAGAAAAAGTAAAAATAACAAAAGTAACTTACAGAAGTAAAAGAAAAAAAGTAAATAGATAGCCACGGCGGATATTCCTTTCATCGTTTAGAAGGAGTTGCTGTGGTTATCGTTGTTGCTGAGCTAATAAATTGCTCTTATTACTTAGATGAAGTTACTTTTATTATTGAATTAATTTAAATAATAATAACGATCAATGAAAGTACTCATCGATATTCCCTTTATGCAGTTTAGAGCACAAAGGAAAATGGTACTGATTTGATCGTTTTTTTGTGTATTGACATCATAAAACACAGTCAGAACCTTCAGTCATAATAAACAAGGAGATAACATGAGATTTGTTGTATATAAACATTCGCTAATTCTAGGTGATAATAATATCGTTACAAAGCAATTGATTGCACTCAAACATGATGATGGTACATTACAATTCACTGATTTTCATAGATATGTAAAATCTGCCACAAAGATTAAATCTATTTCAGACGATGGAAACAAACGATTTTCATACGTTGTTAAGTTTTTGAATTTTATCTACGGAACAGTTGGGGTTAACAATCTTGATCAACTAACTTTAGAAATGGTCAAGGAGTTTTTTATGCTTTATGGTTTAGGACAACTTCCAGAAGATAGAAAAAATAGAAAGAAAAGTACAGTCGAAAAATGTGTAAATGCAGTTCTTGATTTTTTAACTCTATACTTGAATGAACGAAAAGGAAAGGCTAATTTGAAGCCAGAAGACCTTTATTCTATCAATACATTCACTAATAGACGAGGTAGAGTCATTAAACGGAAAGAACTGAATTTTGAGATATTTGTTGATGATAGCAACGCACAGAAGTCAATTTTTAGAGATATGCCAAACAGCGCCTTTGAAATGCTCTTTGCTCACATTGCTCAATATCACAAGGATTTACTTATGGTTGTTGCTTTGGGAGCATTTGTTGGTTTGAGACCATCAGAAGCATGTAATGTAAGACGTGAAGATAGTCCTTTGGGAGCAGGTATCTTATTTCACCAAAGTGATAATCAAGTATTTAAGATTGAGATTGATCTGCGAAAAGAAATGCCCCTTAGAAGTGATTTAAAGCCAACTGGACGAATTAAAAAGGAAAGACTTCAAGCTGTACCTTATATCTTCTTGGAGGTCTTTTTAGACACTTATAATGACTATATGAGTTATCTAGAGGGTAAAAGGTATGAGAAAGATTTTGGTCCATTAAACCTTAACAAGCAGGGTAAAGCATTATCATACGATGTGTACTATCAACGATTTCGTAAGATTATTCGCGAAGAAATGATCCCAATATTTCTTAAATCTGATGACCCAGAGGTTGTCTTTTTTGGTCAACTCTTGCAAGAAAATAATATTTCACCCCATATCTTTAGGCACTGGTACACCACTCAATTAGTGTTGTCAGGCGTTAATGAAGTTAGTGAGCTGATGTCCGCTAGAGGGGACAATTCACCAGAAAGTGCTTGGGTATATTTACAAAATAAAGGAGAAATTGCAAAACAGTATGGTCAGGTGAACAATGGTGTTTTTGATTATATGAACTGGCAAGCAGAAAAATTATTTGGTGAACACTAGAAGGAGTAGCTGTTGGTAGTAGATTTAAAAAGTTATCTTGAAAGAATATTAGTCGAGTTAGGTGATGCTACAATAAAACACCGTGAGAAAGTCAGTGGATTTTTACTAGACAATGATTGGTTTGGTGTGTCTATAAATCTTGATGATTATACTATTACGGAAAAAGATGCTGAAGTTCTTAAAAATCACATCAAAGACTATCTAACAACACCTCCTGGAATTAAGAGTATGGAAGGAATCTTTTCAAAAAAATTCCCTTCTACAAATGAATTATTCGTTCAATTTGCTGAAGAAGAAAAACTGAGTGAAACAAATCGTTTCTATCTACTTGATTTTTTAGCATACTACTTAACAAAAGATTTGTTTCTATATAGTGATGCTGAAGTGGAGACCTTAGTAGAAGTAGCAACAAAAGTTCTCACAAAATATCTAGGTGATAATCTCATTCAATTTATTAAATGGCTACTCAATAAAGGTGTTACTCGTTATCGAGTGAGTTTTGAAATGACGAAGCGTTACACGATTGAGAGTGCAAATGGAGCGTATGAATTAGATGAATACCTTGAATTAATGTACTACCTATTCAACGAGGACTACATCATAAAAAATGATATGTTTTGTAAAGCAGCAAATTCAAAAAACTATGCAGATACATGGTTGTATCTAGGGTTACATTTTATTTGCGCACTAAGATCAACAGACTTGGAAAGATTAGGACATCCTAAATTAACAAGAGAACCATTAGAAGTTTTAGAAGCAGTAGTAGATGGAACTTGGAGTAGTAGTGAAGTTAGAAGGACTTTACTAAGTATTACAACAAGATTGACTTATTTAAACTTAACACCTAATAAAACAAAAAACGCTTCTAACGTTACTCAGCTAAAGTTTCACGTCCCAGAAAGTTGTCAGGTTCTTATTGGAACGTTATTGGCTATCTGTGAAGCACATTTTCAACTTCAAATACCATACAATGCAGAAAACCCATTAATCAGACGAATTAAAACTTATGAAAAGATTACTAGTTATATGGGGGAGGAAATCGGAAATTTATTTTTAGAGCGTAACTTTAGTAGTCGTTCTGCAAACAAGTCTTACTTACAATCTGTCGCAATGTTAGCAGATGACGTTCTTGAAGAAAAGTCAGAACTGAATATTAAAGGTTATTTTTTAGCAGCATTAGCTCGTAGCCATAAAGGTAATTTTAATGAATTTGCGCAAACTACAACAACGTATCTAAAAGATGCCCAACTTGGACAACGAAAACCTGAAATGGTTGCAAAAGAACTATTTGAGCGAGGCGTATTATCCATGATTCCGTCTATGCTCTTGACCATTGTAACTAGAGGAAAGTATAAAGAATTAAGTCCAAGCCAACAAACTCAAATGATTAAAAGTTTAGATCTAACACCAGTAGAAATTGAGAAAACGTTAGAATTGAGCATTAGGGCTGATTTGCGTTCTCAACAAGCTTTAAAAACTCTAGTTGAAAACAACGTTGAACCTGAACAATTACTGACAATCTGTCATCGAATTGGCAACGGAGAGGCTTTCTCTAAGCAGGGAGAAAGTATGTGTCTCTTATCTGCGTTAGGGAAACTATGCCCCTATGATGACCGTCAACATTGTGTAGGTTGCCAGTATGAATTGCAGACAAAATCTACTTTGCTTTTGTTAATCGGTGAGTTTAATCGGCTTAACAAGCAATACTCTAAACTAACAAATGACCTTGAGAGAGGTAAAGTTAGAGCAATTTTAGAAAAACAGATTAAACCATGCCTTACAGAAATGTTAGGAGCTTTATCAGAACAATATGGTGAAGCTGTATTGTCTGATTATGAGGATATTATTAAGGAGTTAGTCAGTTGAATAATCAATCAAAATTATTTCGTAAAGTAAATGAAATTATCCTGTTTGATGATAATATGATTGAAAGCGCAAAAGAATGTTTTCAAGATTATGTTGAAAAAGGGATTATATTAACCACCAATTTTGAAGAGAATAAATGGGTTACAACTAATGAATATTCTAATGTAAGCTTCGTTTTTAACTTGAATAAATTCCGATATAAAAGATTTTATGAACAAGTATTTCAATTATCTTTTGATGATTTTCTTACCTACTTAAAGAGTTTTTTAGTGCTATCTATGGAGCATCATGTTTTGATTTCACTTCAAACATTTTTAAGAGACATAAAGCGCTTGATCAAAGAAACAAGCTGGGATATAGATTTCAATGTGGAACATATTAAGATTTACAATCCCTCAATATGTATAGACTTTCTTTCTACACTACCATGTTTAGAGGATAATGAATTAACCCAATTGATTGAACAACTAGATGAACTTTTAACTGTTAGTTATCAACTGAACACTAAAAAACAACGAAAGTTAGCTCAATTTCAATCCTATTTTCTATTTAATGATATTTTAAACGACTATTGGGTTAAACCATTATCAGATGAAGAAAGATTGTTTTACTACCCTCTTTACTTATGGTGGCAAATAACAGCAGTAGTACCACTTAGACCAAGGGAATTTTTACTTACTCAAAGAAATTGTCTTACAGAAAAAGACGGAAAGTATTACTTAACTCTCAGACGAAATAACTTAAAAGGAAAAGACAAGGGAGTATCCCATAAAATTTCAGAGGATTATTATTTAACGACTTACGAAGTACCATTTAAGCTTGCGAGTGAGATTATAAATTATCTAGAACTAACCAAAGATTTATCATCTACACAGTTAGATACCCTTTTTGTGACAGACTCACATTATCGTAAATGGAAACGTGTTACAGGTACTAAAAATCGCTTTTTGACTTATAGTAACTTAAATACCATTTTAAAATATTTCTTTAATGAGGTCGTATCTCAACAGTATGGATATTTTGTCCATCATATCAACTTCCCAAATAAATTGGATGAACATGAGATTAATTTTATTCATATTGGAGATACTAGACACATTGCAATGATCAATCTGATAGCAGAAGGGGCTAGTCCTGTAACAGCAATGCTCTTAGCTGGACATGATAGTGTCACAACATCCTCACATTATTTTTCAAATCTGAGCCAGTTTATTGAATGTAGGAGCTATCAGCTTTATCGTAAATTAACAAACTCTCAAACGTCTTACGCTATAAGTAAGACTCAACATAAATACACCGTTAATAAAAACTATGTTTCTCTTGATAATAAGGGCAGATGTTATTCACCTCGATTTGCAGAAGGTGATTATTCAGACTGCCTTAAAGTCATTAGCTCACATGCAGAGCTTGGTGCTTGCACTAGTTGTCCATTTTACAGAAAAGCTGGAAAAGATTATTTTTCTATGGATAAATCCTTTAAGAAATCAATTGATGAGGAGGCTTTAATTGTAGATGAGGCTATAAAAAGAGTTCGACGAGGAAAGGGAAATATAGAAGATATTGGTGAGGCGTTATTAAAACTTAAAACCGTTAGTCATTCTTATCAAGAATATCTAACTGAAAAACAATTATCTTTGCAGGAGTTCTCAAATGGCGAGAAAGAAGTATATTGATAATCAAGAATTGCTATCGTTATTTGAACATTATTTACTGGAACATTGTTCGAATAATCCTAGACTATTCAAAATTCCACAGTTTGGAAATTACCTCAGAAGCAACGGATTTCCTCAAGTTGCAGACACAACGATTAGAAGAAACAAAGAATTTAGACAAGCCCTTAATGATAAATTGGAACTATTTGAGGACGACACCTATCAAACAGTTATAACGTATAAAACTCTAGATGTAGAACGTTTCTTAATGACCAATAGAACCCCTAAAGCAATCAAATCAGCATTGATGGAACTTAACAATTATTATAAAAGAGTTGTTGATGCAGCAATAGAATATAAGGAAGAAGCAAATAAGCTTAAAACAAGAGTTTCAGAGTTAAAAAATGAGGTAGCACAGCTTAATGAAAACAATACTGAGATTAAAGAGCAGACAGCGTTAAATAAAGAATTATTAGAAGAAAACAAAAAGTTAAGGAATCTTCTTAAAACTAGTTTGTATCCTGATATTGCAAATGAATTATTAAAAGAAGAAGGCTTATTAAAATCTGATCAGCAACTTGTAACTAAGAAGTATCTAAGTGAAAATATTATCACCTCAGACTCGAAAATATCTTTTGAAAAGCATACTCATACTGAAAAGCAAACAATCAAAAGTAAGATTTTTGAAATTAAAGACTTACTGGATAACAAGACTAAGTATTAGGAGGAGAAAATGTCAGACTTAATCACTGATTTTCCAGCTTTATTGAACTATTGGGACTTTGACAAGAATATCAAAATAGATGTAGAAAAAATAACAGTTACCAGCAAAAAACACATTAACTGGAAATGTCCTACCTGTTCTTATGAATGGAAGGCAAGTGTAACAAAATCTTATAAAAATATCCAAAATCATTCAAAAATCTGTCCTGTATGTGAGCTTGGAGAAGTGTTCATAAAAGGGGAAAACTCTATATCTGCAAGGATTCCTAACTTTCTAAGGTACATAAACTTTCATTATGAAAATATAGAAACCATTCAGGAAGAGATTGATAATTTATCTTTTTCTTCAAAGAGGTTATTTCACTTCAAATGTCCTACCTGTCATGTTGGTTGGAAAGATGTAGCAAACACTTCTAAATTAATCAATAAACATAATCAAGAGCTTGTTCATGTCGGATGTAATGAAAGTATACATTTTGTACCTTACACTAAAGCATACCCTAATCTTCGGAAAATTTATCTTCCAGGGGAGCAAAACGATGTAGAGTTTAATGATTTGAAGTTAAATGACAATATTACAATCCCTAGAAATTGGAAATGCGACAAATGTGACAATATCTTTAAGTTGTCTATTGATCGGCTAATTTCAAGAATCAAAAGAGATGGTTTCTATTGTAATAACTGTAAAGCAACATTTGATACCGTAATTAAAGTGAAAGCCACCCCCCTATTGCATACAGATAGAAATCTTTTTAAGCAATTTATTCCAACTCTTGTAAAAAGTAATATGATTGATAGTTTATCCGATATCTTAGTAAGATGGCAGTGTTTTAAATGTCATGGTCAATATGAATGTAGTGTTATCAAAAGGCATTTTGAAGGCTGCCCTTATTGTGATAATAAATTGATGTTAAAAGGGTATAATACTTTACAAGAAACTCATCCATATTTAGAGAAATTTTGGGATAAAAGTAATGATAAATCTATTTCTGAATACTGGCATAAGTCTTCTGAATGTATAAATTGGAAATGTCCTTGTTGCAATGTAAATTTTCATTGCAGTCCTAATGAAATGATTTCAAGAACCGACTTAGAGAATAGTAATTTTCAAACTTGTCCTAATCATTGTGATTGGGATACACTTGTTTTTAACAATGATATACTCTATAATTTCCCAAAATTACAGGAAGAATGGAGCGAAAAAAATGGATTGCCTGTTCATTTAGCATTGAGCCACATTGAAACAAAAAAATATTGGTGGAAGTGTTCTGTTTGTCAAGGTGAATACCTTTGTTCAATTCCAATAAGAAAAGAAGTAATAAATAGCTGTCCATATTGTAATGATGAACAAGTATTAAAAGGTTATAATACAATTGCAGATACTTATCCTGAGTTGTGTGACCTTTGGAGTAGCAAGAATTTAGAAAAACCTGATGAGGTGACGAAATCGGCAGAATCCGAGAATAAAATATTTAATTGGATTTGTGATTGTTGTGATTTAGAATTTAAGGAGAGATTAGGGATTGTTCTAGGTGTGTTTACAAACAATAATTCTAATAGTCTCAACTCTATATGTCCTTACTGTAATAAAAAACTTCCTAAACCAAATGAAACACTAAGCTATGTTAAACCGTACTTAAACAATGAATGGGTAAAAGAACTGAATGGTGATATTGATATCTTCTTTTATGATTCAAATGCTTTAACCAATTGGGTTTGTCGAAAATGTCACAGAAGTTTTAAAGCAAAAATTTCTGAACGCCATGAAAATGACCAATGTTGTCCATATTGTTCTTTTAAGAAGACTGCAAAAGGTTATAATGATCTTGAAACAACACATCCTTGGTTAATTAAAGAATGGTCTTCAGTAAATAAACAAGAAATGTCTTCAGTAAGATTTAATTCAACATATACCGTATGGTGGAAATGTCCTGTATGCACTGGAGAATATCAGCAAGTCATAAAAGAAAAATATTACAGAGAAAATTCGTGCCCATATTGTAGGAATCAAAAAGTTTTAAAAGGATTTAATGACTTAGCAACGACACAACAAAGTCTAATGCCTGAGTGGGATTATTTGAATAACCTCCTAATAGCAAGCCCAACTGAAATTACAGAGTTGAGCAATCTGCCTGTATGGTGGATATGTCAAGAAAATCTTAATCACCGTTACAAAATTCAAGTAAAAGAAAGAATGGCATATAAAAAACGAAAAAAAAGAGCATGTTCCATTTGCAAAGGCCACAGAAGAAAGCAAGAACACTTTGTACAGTTAAAAAAAATATAGATAAATAAAAACACTCTAAATTTCATTAAATTGATATTAGAGTGTTTTTTTATTTTCAAAATGTACATTTGAAAAAATTTTAGTTTTCACTTAAATAAAGTACATTTTCACCTGAATTGAGAGTAGTAAAAAATTCCAGTGTTCACTTAAATAAAGTACATAATCGAGTATAATTGGCTTAAAAAATTTTTTTGGTTATGCTAGTGATACAAAACAGTCCTATATAAACCCTATAACATCTTTCCGAAAAACTATAATTTTCTTGAAAAATATATCTAGCTATGCTATACTACTAGTATAGAAAGATTTGGAGAAAAACATGAAACGCGAGATCTTATTAGAACGGATTGATAAACTCAAACAAGTCATGCCTTGGTACGTCTTAGAATATTACCAATCAAAACTGGCAGTTCCGTATAGTTTTACGACCTTATACGAATACTTAAAGGAATACGATCGATTTTTCACCTGGGTCTTGGAATCTGGTATATCAGATGCTGACACCATGGCTAATATCCCTTTAGAGGTTCTGGAGCACATGACCAAGAAAGACATGGAATCCTTTATCCTTTACTTACGTGAACGTCCTCTGCTCAATGCCAATACGACGAAAAACGGGGTTTCTCAAACAACCATTAACCGTACCCTTTCGGCACTTTCTAGTCTGTATAAATATTTGACTGAGGAAGTTGAAAACGAGCAAGGGGAACCTTATTTCTACCGTAATGTCATGAAGAAGGTTGCTACCAAGAAAAAGAAAGAAACCTTGGCGGCCCGAGCTGAAAATATCAAACAAAAGCTCTTTTTAGGTGATGAGACAGAAGGTTTCCTGAACTATATCGACCAGGAGTACCCTCAAACACTCTCCAATCGTGCCTTATCCTCCTTTAATAAGAATAAAGAACGAGATTTAGCCATTATCGCACTCCTTCTTGCCTCTGGTGTCCGTCTCTCTGAAGCAGTCAACTTGGACCTTCGTGACCTCAATCTTAAGATGATGGTCATTGACGTCACTCGAAAAGGTGGAAAAAGAGACTCAGTCAATGTGGCTGCCTTTGCTAAACCCTATTTAGAGCAATATCTTGCTATTCGAGACAAACGTTATAAGACAGAAAAGACTGATACAGCTCTCTTTCTAACTATGTATAGAGGTGTTCCAAATCGTATCGATGCTTCTAGTGTTGAAAAAATGGTCGCCAAGTATTCAGAAGACTTTAAAGTCCGCGTAACTCCCCATAAACTGCGCCATACTCTTGCAACCCGTCTCTATGATGCAACCAAATCCCAAGTTTTGGTCAGCCACCAGCTAGGACATGCTAGCACACAAGTTACCGACTTGTATACGCATATCGTTAATGACGAACAGAAAAATGCCTTGGATAGTTTATAAAATACATAACATAAATTATGTAATATTTAGCGTTAATAAAAGAGCGTAGGATTTTTTATGAAATCTTACGCTCTTTTATTCTTTCTATAAAAATTCAATCCAATAATTACGGTGTGGCTCAATAATGACTGGTTTTCCCCAAAATGATTTTAGATAAGCCAGATTTGCTGGGGTGACCGGTCTTTTTTCACCATTATACTTTTCTGCACTTTCTTCCGTTAAAAAGCATTTAACTGCTTCATATGGTGTTCCGTCACTCGCTGTACGATCAATACCCATATAAGCAATTTCATCACCGGCCTTCGGAAAATCTGTAAATAGTTTACCAATAAAATAAACCGTCTTATCTTTCATTAATTCATAAGCTTTACTATTTTCCAATCTGTTATTCGCTGCAGCGTACATAATACAAAAGCTATCCACGATATCTTTCAAAGGCATTAATTCTTCTTTGCTAACGATTATTTCCTCAGGAGCAAGTCCACCAATGATTAAGTTTTCATAATGAGGTTGCTGGATGACGTTATCTAAAGCCATTCCTAATGGTAGTTGGACAGCTTGATAGCCTAATGGTTCTAGCACTTGCTTTTTCTGGTCAAGGTGTCCTTGTGTAATACTGACATTCAAATCATAAGGACTTAAAGATTGTTGCTTTCTAAAAAAAGCCACTACTATACGATCTAACTATTCAAATAGACCAAGATTTTCCACTGGAATTTTCATCATTGAATATGATCCCCTTTTTGTTCAGATTTCCTCTATATTGTACAATCATGGTTTTCGAATATCAAGTTTAAGATAAAAGATATCCATTTAACATGGATATCTTTTACTTTATTTCACCACTGCTTCAGCAATTTCTTCTGCAGTGATACCTGCAAAGTAACGACCTAGGTTAATGGTTTGAAGGGCATTGAGGACGTCTTCACGTTCGTATTTAACGCTACGAAGAACATCTTCTACTGCTGCAACATCTTCGATACCAAAGAAGTCACCATAAATCTTGATGTCTTGGATTTTTGATTCAATGACGTTTGCGAAGATTTCAACCTTACCGCTAGGGAATTTAGTGCCACGACGGACATTGTATTCAGGAGACTTTCCATAGTTCCAATCCCAGGTACCAAACTTGGTTTCCTTGATACGATTGATTTCAGCCAATTCTTCATCTGAGAAGACATATTCTGTCATCTCAGGGTATTCTTTCTTCATGTAGTCCAAAAGCAAGTCACGGAACTCTTCAACCGTGATTTTTTCTGGCAATTCATCGATGATATTGGTCACACGTGCACGAACCGATTTAACCCCTTTAGACTCAAACTTGTCTTTAGACACCTTGAGTGCATTAGCAAGGACTGACAAATCCACGTCAAAGAGAAGGCAACCATGGTGCATTATCCGACCATTGATGTAAGCTTGGGCATTTCCACAGAATTTCTTACCATCAATTTCCAAATCGTTACGACCAGTGAATTCAGCCTTCACTCCAAGCTGAGCCAAGGTGTTGATCACAGGAGTTGAGAAGCTCTTGAAGTCAAAGGCCTTATTTTCGTCTTCTTTTGAAATAATGGTGTAGTTGAGGTTGTTCAAATCGTGATAAACAGCCCCACCACCACTGATCCGGCGAACCACTTCAATCCCATGCTCCCGAACGTAGTCGCGGTTGATTTCTTCGATGGTATTTTGGTGGCGACCAACGATAATCGATGGTTTGTTAATCCAGAGAAGGAAGATTTGATCCTCATCTAAAAGGTGCTTAAAAGCATACTCTTCTAAAGCAATATTAAAAGCAGTATCATTTGAATAATTAATAATGTATTTCATAGTAATTCCAAAAAATTCGTTTTATAAATCCTACTCTTAGCAGGATGAGCATTAGACAGAAATAGTTGAATTTCACTTAATTTTTTGAAGTAGTAAAAAGAAATGTAACGAGTTATCGTTACATTTCTCGGAAAAATTGAGACAAGTGGCTCAATTTTTAGGCATGGAACTCTATGAGAGGTCGCTGCCGTCCGTACTACTTAAAGAAAATTTAGTTGAAAGAATAATATTATTTCTTCTTAGGTGAGTGAACAGCCAAGCCGAGTACATCCGCAAAGGCTTCGTACATCACTTCTGAGAAGGTAGGGTGTCCGTGGATGGTCTTAAGCATTTCTTCTACAGTGATTTCCATCTCAATGATGGTAGAAGCTTCGTTGATCAATTCAGCTGCTGCTGGACCAATGATGTGAACCCCAAGAACTTCACCGTATTTCTTGTCTGCAATAACTTTAACAAAGCCTTGAGCCGCATCTGATGCAATGGCACGACCGTTCGCCGCAAAGTTAAATTTACCGATTTGAACATCGTATTTCTCACGAGCTTGTTCTTCCGTCAAACCAACAGCCGCAACTTCTGGAAGCGTGTAGATGGCTGCAGGCGTCAAGTTCAATTTGGCAACAGCATGATTTCCCTTAAGGGCATTTTCAGCCGCTACTTCACCCATACGGAAGGCAGCGTGAGCCAACATCTTAGTACCGTTGATATCACCTGGCGCATAGATACCTGGAACAGACGTTTCCATGTATTCATTGACCTTGATACGACCACGGTCTAACTCAAACTCAACTTCTCCGATACCTTCAAGATCTGGAACACGACCGATTGAAAGAAGGGCTTTATTTGCGATGATATCATCTTTGCCTTCAACCTTGATACGGAGTTTGCCATCTTCTTCAATGATTTCTTGCAATTTCGTATCGGTCAAGATGGTCATACCTTTACGTTCAAGAATCAAACGAAGGTTTTTAGATACTTCTGCATCCATAGCTGGAACAATGCGATCCATCATTTCGATAACAGTAACTTTTGAACCAAATGTCATGAAGGCTTGGCCAAGCTCGATACCGACAACTCCACCACCAATGATGACAAGTCTTTCTGGAACTTCGTTCATTTCAAGGATGTCATCACTCGTCATGACAAGAGATGATTCCATACCAGGAACGTTGATTTTGCTTACTTTTGAACCACCAGCAAGGATGATCTTCTTCGTTTCAAGCAATTCAGAACCATTTACCAAGACATTCTTATCTTTCGTAATGGTACCGATACCCTTGTGAACATCCACTCCGTAGCTGCGAAGAAGCCCTGCAACACCACCAACAAGGGTATTAACAACTTTAGATTTAGTTTCTAAAAGTTTATCCATATCTACTGAGAAACTTGGGTTTTCAATAATAATACCACGGTTGGCTGCATGTCCGATATTTTCGATAATTTCAGCGTTGTGGAGGTAAGTCTTAGTTGGGATACATCCGCGGTTCAAGCACGTTCCACCAAGTTCAGATTTCTCAACAAGAGCAACCTTACCACCTAATTGAGCTGCCTTTATAGCAGATACGTAACCAGCAGGACCACCACCGATCACTACGATATCATAAGCATCATCGCTCTTATTGTCATCGTTTGAAGCACTTGCTGCAACTGGTGCTGGGCTTGCTTCTGGTGCTACTGCTCCAGCTGTAGGGATATTTTCCCCTTCTTCACCAAGATAACCGATTACTTCTGTGACAGGAACTGTTTCGCCGTCTCCTTTCAGGATAGCGATCAAGTAACCGTCTTCTTCCGCTTCCAACTCCATGCTGACTTTGTCTGTCATGATTTCAAGGAGAACTTCTCCTTCTTTTACAAATTCGCCGACTTTTTTATTCCACTGAACGATTTGTCCTTCGGTCATATCTACGCCGGCTTTTGGCATAATTACTTCTAAGGCCATTTTATTTCCCTCTTTTTCTTGTTTCTATTCTCTCATTGATTAGACCAACATTGAAATCGGGTCTTCAATCAAGGCTTTCAAGTCTTTCATGAATTTGGCACCAGCCATTCCATCGACAACGCGGTGGTCAATGGTCAAGCCCAAGCTCATGATTGGACGAATGACAATTTCACCATTCACAACAACTGGTTTTTCAACCGTTGCACTAACTCCAAGGATGGCAGAGTTTGGTTGGTTGATAATCGGTCCAAATGATTGAACACCAAACATCCCTAAGTTACTGATGGTAAAGGTTGAGTTTTGCAATTCACTTGGAGCAAGCTTACCATCCAAGGTACGTCCGATAACGTCCTTGAAGGCTACCACCAACTCTGACAAGGTCATCTTTTCCGCATTGTAGACAACTGGAGTCATCAAGCCATTGTCCATCCCAACCGCCATCGCTAAGTTGACATAGTTATGAGTGATGATGGTTTTGCCATCTTCTGTCAATGACGCATTGATGTATGGGTGCTTCATCAAGGTCTTAACAACTGCTAGAGAAAGCAAATCTGTTACAGTCACCTTCTTACCAGTTGCTTCCATGATTGGATCCAAAACCTTCTTACGAAGGGCCAACATTTGAGACATATCAATGTCATAGTTCAAAGTAAAGGTTGGTGCTGTCAAGTAAGATTCCACCATCCGTTGAGCGATCACCTTCCGCATTGGTGTCATCGGAATCCGCTCGATCTCACCATAAGGTGTCATATTATCTGGAGCTTCCTCCACCTTCTCGATTTCAGCAGGTGACTTAATGGTCTCATTCTCAATATTTTCAGGAAGGAAAGCAAGGACGTCCTTCTTCATGATCTTACCACGATGACCAGTTCCTTGAATCTCTTGCCAAGCAATATTGTGTTCTAAAGCAATTCGTTTTGCAAGTGGTGAAATGCGAACCACATTTGTGTCTTTATAGGTTTCCACGTCTTCTTTGTGGACACGACCGTTTGCGCCTGAACCAGAAACATCATAGAGGTTGATCCCAAGATCATCCGCTAATTTTCTAGCCGCAGGAGTCGCTCTTAGCTTATCATCAGCCATGACCTCTCCTATTCTATACTAAGATATCAAGGACGTAGAGGACAAAGAAAAATAGGAGATTGACGCTGTGTTCGATGAACACAAGGAAATCTATCTTTTTTTCACAGTCCTCCGTCCGGATTCAGTTATAAGATACTAAGGGCGTCAAAAGTCAAAGTGAAAATAGGAAACTTGACGAAGAAACTTTAGTTTCTAGGAAAGTTTCTCTTTTTCACCCAGACTTTAGCCCGCGCTCTAATTTAAATGACATTACATAATTTATGTTATGTATTATTCTTTGTTATATGTTTTACGAATAGCATCTTTGATGCTTTCAACTGTTGGAATCATTGCATTTTCAAGGTTTTGTGCGTAAGGCATTGGCACATCTTCCCCCGCACAACGGCGGATTGGTGCATCCAAGTAATCAAATGCTTCTGATTCAGAAATAATAGCTGAAATTTCACCAATATAGCCACTTGTTTTGTGGGCATCATTGACAAGGACTACTTTTCCTGTTTTCTTGACAGAATTAATGATGATCTCTTTATCGAGTGGGACCAAGGTCCGTGGGTCTACTACTTCTACTGAGATGCCTTCTTCTGCCAATTCTTCAGCAACTTGCATCACGCGACGAAGCATTTTCCCGTAGGTTACAACAGTGACATCTGTACCTTCGCGTTTGATTTCTCCGACACCAAGCGGAATCGTGTAGTCCGGATCAACAGGCACTTCCCCTTTTTGGTTGAATTCTGATTTGTATTCAAGAATGATTACTGGGTTGTTATCACGGATCGATGACTTGAGAAGTCCCTTCATATCTGCTGGAGTTCCAGGAGCAACAACTTTCAAACCAGGAATATGAGTAAACCATGATTCCAAGGATTGGGAGTGTTGAGCTGCAGATCCAACTCCGTTACCAGCAGCACAGCGAATGGTCATTGGTACTTGACCTTTCCCACCAAACATGTAGCGAGTCTTAGCAGCTTGGTTGACAATAGCATCCATGGCAATAACAGAGAAATCCATGAAAGTCATATCAACGATTGGGCGAAGTCCGGTCATGGCTGCACCTGCTGCTGCACCTGAAATCGCAGCCTCAGAAATCGGACAGTCACGGACACGTTCTGGACCAAATTCCTCAAGCATTCCTACTGAAGTTCCGAAGTCTCCACCGAAAACTCCGACATCTTCCCCCATCAACAATACATTTTCGTCGCGACGCATTTCCTCAGACATAGCAAGGATAATGGTATCGCGGAAAGACATTAATTTAGTTTCCATAATTCTCTACTCCCCCTTAGTCTGCGTAAATATCTTCGAAAGCTGATTCAAGTGGAGGGAATGGGCTTTCTTCCGCAAATTTCACTGAAGCTTCCACTGCTTCTTTTACTTCTTCTTGGATCTGATCCAATTCTTCTGCGCTCGCAATCTCATTTTCAAGGAGATACTTGCGAAGGTTTTCGATTGGATCTTTCTTCTTCCACTCTTCTACTTCTTCACGAGTCCGGTATTTACCAGGGTCAGATGAAGAGTGACCAAGCCAACGATAGGTGACACTCTCGATCAAGACAGGTCCTTTACCAGAGCGGACGTGTTCAACAGCTTTTTGGAATCCTTCATAGACATCGATAACGTTATTTCCATCAGGAATAAACATTCCAGGAATGCCGTAAGCAGCACTACGTTCGTGGATATGCTGGATATTGGTCATTTTCTTGATGTCAGCAGAGATTCCATAACCGTTATTGATACAGTAGAAAATTACCGGAAGATTCCAAATAGAAGCCATATTCACCGCTTCGTGGAAGACACCTTCATTGGTTGCACCATCGCCAAAGAAGCAGACGACAATCTTACCAGTCTTTTTCATTTGTTGAGTAAGGGCAGCACCTACTGCAATTCCCATACCACCACCAACGATCCCGTTCGCACCAAGGTTACCAGCATCCAGGTCAGCGATATGCATGGAGCCACCCTTCCCTTTACAAGTACCCGTATACTTACCAAGGATTTCAGCCATCATGCCATTCAAATCGATTCCTTTAGCAATGGCTTGTCCGTGACCACGGTGGTTAGATGTCAGCAAATCATCATCGTTTAAAGCCAACATCGCCCCAACGTTAGCCGCTTCTTCCCCAACAGAAAAGTGCGTCATTCCTGGCACTTTTCCTTTTTTTACTAACTGTGCAATTTTTAAGTCCATGCGACGGATTTCTTCCATTTTACGGAACATATCCAATAAGAGACTTTTATCTAATGTTGCCATCATTTCGCCTTTCTTAGCATTTATTCATTCTCTTTCATTCTAGCCAAAAATGAAAGCACTGTCAAAAATAATGCTCAAATGATTTCACAAACTTTATTCCTTGGAAGATGGTTTTATAAGCTTTTTAAAATTCAAATACAATATTTCACAAACTTATCACTCATGACTTTGCTATACATATAAAAAAACCGATAGGATCCTATCCTACCGGTCATCATCTTATGATTGGCGTTGGCCAAAGTCATGAATCATTTGTTCCAATTCTTCACGACTAGGTGTAGTAAGCATATAGAGGTAATCTCCCTGAAGTTCCGCAAAGGCCGCTGGCATGTCTTTCTTGACACGGAATTGATCATGGTATTTAGCCAAAACTTCATCCTCTGAAAGGACATAGGCTGCATTGGCACGACGAGAAGTTGCCAAGCAATAAAGGGGCTCAAACTCAGAAGCTGGGAAAGGTTCTCCTGCTACGATGGCAGCATAGCCACGGTACAAATCAATCGAGTGAGCGTAGTTGTAGACATCGATGGTAAAGCCACCTGCAGGGCGATTATTGTACTCGATCGCAATATAGTCATCCCCATCGCGGAAGAACTCAATGTGGAAGAAACGTTCCTTCATGCCAAAGGCCTTGACAATGGCTTCCCCGTATTGACGCAATTTTGGATCTATCTCTTTAAGGACATAATAAGAGTTGTCCATCTTGTAGAGCATCAAATCGAGTGGCGTATAAGCATAGTCAAAAGTCGTTGAAAAGACAATGTTGCCATCGCGATCGACCAGACCATCAAAGGTACAAATCTCGCTAGAAGTGACGAATTTCTCAAAGAAGTACTCGGTGTGGCCATCCCACTCAGCCTTAAAATGATCCACATCTTCTGGCGTTTCGATCTTGAAGGTCGCTGCTGCTCCTACTCCATTGTCAGGCTTAGCAATCAAAGGCAACCCAATCTTCTTCACGGCCTTATCAATGTCTTTTTCTGTTTTAACTACAGCACCAGGTACGACTGGGACTCCTGCCTTCTTGAAGAGTTTCTTCATTTCGGATTTGAACTTGGTTTTCTTCAAATCTTTTGGCTTAGCCCCGAAGACATTGAATTGCTCCCGAAGCGCCGCATCCAATTCCAACCAGTACTCATTATGAGACTCAATGCGATCGATTGGGCCATGTTTATAAAAGAGAAAGGCTACCGCACGCTTCACTTCGTCCAGATTTTCCAAATTTTCAACACGGAAATATTCTGTTAAGCTGTTGCGCAAAGGCTCATCTAACTGTTCATATGGCTCTTGACCAATTCCCAAGACAGTGATCCCTTTATTAGCTAGTTCGATGGTAAATTGTTGGAAGTTTTGTGGGTAATATGGTGAAATAACGATATAATTCATTGAGGTCTCCTCCCTTTTTACTTATAGATACATTTGGCCTAGGAAATAAGGCATTTGTTTGCGCCACCATTCCCAATCGTGGGCTACATCATGTCCCCATTCAGCGAACCATGCAGGAATATTTTTGTGATCAAAGGCTTCTTTCAGTTTGTAGAAAGATGGAAGCCCGTCTTGTTCCCAAGCCCCTAAACCAGTACAAACAACAATTTCAGCCTGACGGTAACGATCGATAAACCAGCCATCATTTTGGTTCCAGATATAATCAGATGGAGAATTTTGGTAAATGGCTTCATCTCCACCAAAATCACCAACAAAGAAACGAGCGTCATAGACTCCACTCAAGGCAATCACTTTGTTAAAGACATCTGGATGTTGCAAGAAGAAATTAAGCGCGTGGTAGGCTCCCATTGAGCAACCAGTTGTCATCATCGGATCAAACCAGCCTGTTTTGTGCTTGATGAAAGGAATAGCTTCTTCAATCACATAGCGCTCGTAAGCACGGTGCATCTCTGCTCGATCATGAGGATTTTTCCAATCACAAAGCCAGCTTTCACTATCAACACTCGAAAGGGTGAAGAATTGAACCCGTCCTTCTTCGATAAACTGAGCACAAGCATCAATCATACCAAAGTCATAGTACTCGTTATGGCTTCCACCTGATGAAGCGAAGACCACAACAGGAATACCAGCATGTCCATAGCGGTTCAGATACATTTCACGGTTGAGTTGGCCACTCCAGTGGCTTAAATGTTCAATATTCATAAGTTTCCTCTTTCCTTTATTTCTTTATTTACAGTCTATTAATCCCAATTTTCAGCCAAAAAGCGAAGGCATTCAGGTAAATGTTCAGCCCAAGCTTCTTCATGGTGAATCGCACCGGATTGAATCCGAATGGCAATATTTTCTAAAGCAACTCCTTGTTGGATAACGTCGTGATAATAACGAAGGGATGAATCAATATAGGCTTGCTTGATATTTCCCGCCATCAGCGTTTTATCTGTATCATCCGCCTCTTCAGTCCCTACATAGATGTAGATCCGTTGATCTGCATATAATTTTTTGCGTTCGATATAATGATTGAAGGCATCTTGGTGTAGCCAGTTAGCAGATGAAAAGACCCCTAAACAACCAATTTGATCTTGGTACTCTAAGCCCAAGAATTGGGTAATATTCCCACCCAAGGAAGATCCAATCATGGCCGTATGTTCTCGATCAGCAAGAGTCCGGTATTCTTGGTCGATAAAAGGTTTCACCACCTCCATGACAAATTCGCCGTACTCAACTCCCTTGCCACCAAATTGCATGCCAGGAATATTGGATTCCTTGTACTTCCAGGCAGAGTATTCATTCATGCGTTGGAAACCATCATTATCGATCGCAACAACAATCATGCGACTAATATCGGGATTCCGCTTAATGGCTGGAATCACCTTCCAGGAATGACCCGCATAAGCTTCCTTGCTGTACAAAACGTTTTGCCCATCGTGGAAATAAACCACAGGGTAACGTCTATCTGTATCCGTTTCATAATTCTTAGGTAATAAGACTCGCACACGACGGAGTTTTCCGGTATAAGGCACTTTCAACTCGTGTGTCTTCATATCTAAATAAAAATAGGATTTGTTCATTGTCAGAAAACTCTCTATATTCTAAATTTTATTCATTATACCATTTTTAGAAGAAAAAGTCTGGATTTTCTCCAAACTTTTTCCTTTCTTTGGTTATTTTTCCATAAACTGAGCCAAATCTTGTAAAGAACGTTCGGCAATTTTCTCATAACGTTCCTTTTTATCCCGAATGCGTGGTCCTTCTAGCTCTTTGATAATCCCGAAGTTGACATTCATGGGTTGGAAATGCTTGCTATCTGCATGGGTGATATAGTGAGCCAGGCTTCCGATAGCTGTCGTTTCAGGGAAAATCGCTGCTTCTTCTCCTTTGAAAAGGCGAGCGGCATTGATTCCAGCTACCAAACCTGAGGCCGCTGACTCAACATAGCCTTCTACACCTGTCATTTGACCTGCAAAGAAGAGATTTGGTTGTTTCTTCGAGCGGTAGGTTTGTTCCAGCAGATTTGGAGAATCCATGTAGGAATTGCGGTGCATGACGCCGTATCTGACAAACTCCGCATGTTCCAAACCTGGAATCATTTGGAAGACCCGTTTTTGTTCGCCCCATTTAAGGTGAGTTTGGAAGCCGACGATATTGTAGAGGCTGGCAGCCGCATTGTCTTGGCGCAACTGAACGACTGCGTAGGGTGTCTTAAACTCCCCATCACGTGGCCCTTTGTAATCATCTGGATACTCGAGTCCAACTGGTTTCATAGGGCCATAGAGCATGGTTTTGATACCACGTTTGGCCATGACTTCAATGGGCATACAGCCTTCGAAATACTTTTCTTTTTCAAAAGAGTTGAGCGGGGCTTCTTCAGCATTGACCAAGGCCTCGTGGAAGTCCATAAACTCTTGCTTGGTCATTGGGCAGTTGAGATAAGCTGCTTCTCCCTTGTCATAGCGTGACTTGAGATAGACCTTGTTCATATCGACAGTATTGACATCGATGATTGGAGCTGCTGCATCATAAAAATAGAAACCATCGCCACCATTAAGGGCGTGAATCTTTTCTGCCAAGGCATCGCTGGTTAGAGGCCCCGTTGCGACCACTGTGATGGCATCTGTCGGCAATTCCGTAATTTCATCACGAATGACTTCGATGAGCGGATGTTGGGACACCTTCTCCGTCACCCGGCTAGCAAAACCTTCTCGGTCCACAGCAAGTGCTCCACCGGCTGGTACACGAGTCGCTTCCGCTGCTTCAAGGATGACAGAACCCAGACGACGCATTTCTTCTTTGAGGAGCCCGACAGCATTGGTGAGAGAATCCCCACGAAGAGAGTTGGAACACACTAACTCAGCAAAGTTGTCTGTTTTGTGTTGCGGAGTGGATTTGACTCCACGCATTTCATAAAGCTTGACCGGAATTCCCTGTTGGGCAATCTGGTAAGCTGCTTCCGAGCCTGCAAGGCCCGCACCGATCACATTGATATAAGATTGAGACATGACACTAATACCTCTTTGGGTATCAAACCACCTCACTGAACTGTTAGACACCCACAAATCTTTCTAATTTTCTACTTGGTCCATTATACCAAAAAGCCAAGTAAAAAGACAGGGAGGCTTTTCCTTCCTGTCTTAGACTTTACTATTTATTTTCTTATAGACACAACCAAGCTGCTAAGAGGGCAGATAGGATACTGAACAAGGACCCGATCAAGTAATACTCCGCAAAGGCTGGATCCTCCGAAATTTTATTGTAGCGAGCGATGGACTTGGCAGTAAAGACTAGGCCGATAGAAGCAAATTGCCCATAGATGAGACAGGCACCAATCACCAAACGCTCTAAAAAGCCAATCATGGAACCAGCCCCAGTGATCGTATCCATTTTCTTCTTGCTGGTGGGTTGATACTTGGCAAACAGAATTTTAAAGGCAATATTGCTTGGTTTCCCAACTAGGAGAACATAAAAAATTAGATTTAAAGTGTCCAGAGGCAGATAGGTCGAACCATTCTTCGCTCCTAAAAGGACTAGACAGCTAATGATGCTGACATGCAAGACTTGATCCAAGGCAAAGGTCCAGGCGGTTGGTAATTTCAAACCATTCTGCACGATCGGTTTTAAGAAATCTATTGCGGCATGGCTCAGTAAAATGACCAAGCAAATCCACCACAAATCTAGATGACAGAAGGAAACGACGATCAGAGGCAGAGCTACATATAGAATGTGAAGCCCTAGCACCTTCTTATCCTGATCCTTGCGATCCGCCATCTTTTGGCTTTGAAAATAATAATCTGATAGTAAATGACAAATCAACAAGAGAATCAAGTATGGATTCACTACGATACTAGACAATCCGCTCATTTTCCTCTCCTTTCACTATGCTTTGTATACTGGCCAGGGCACCTGCTCTCCCCCGTAAATAAACACGGACACTGCTACTCTTCAACCGTTTAGAGAGGGCACTTGGGTTGATAGCTAGTGATTGGGCCAAATCCTGCTGACTAAAGGACTCGCTATATACGGATCTCTTTAGAAGATTGAGCAAGATCTCTTCCTGACTATCCCGCCAACCTGAACGAATGGCTTCTCCAGAAGCGATGAGGGCGTTCACAAAAAAGTCTTGGTTTTCCTTCCCGCTTGAAAAATAAATCTGTGTATTGCCATAGTCATTTTTCTGATGAACAAAATTGATGGCTGCGCGTGCATTCCAATAAGCTGGACCATCTGCTCCAACACTTTGCAAGGGATCAATAGCTGTTACAATCTCCCCAAGGCCAATTCCAAAACGAAGCTGAGTAGGGGTTAGTTCTGAACGTAAGGTATCGATGATTTGAAAAACTGGAGCATCCACTTTTAAAAGCGCCTGAAACTCATCCCCCAAGGTCAAAGTAAAACGGGATGCCAGGTAATCTCCAAATAATTCGTTCATCTTTTGAAGCGTTTTTTCTACCTGTTTTTGCAGGTCAAGACGTTCTTGAACGGTTTTGGAATCAATGACATCTGCAATCAAAGCAAGATACATAAGCCCACCTCCTTATGTCTATTATAACGAAAAAAAGCAAAAATGTCTATTATAACAGACATTTAAGAAAATTGCCGTTATAATAGACATCGAATCATTTAAAAGATTATTTCACTTTTTCTTCTTCGTAGTCACCGTTGCTACAAACGACTTGTTTACCACCGCCACGGACTTTCTTCTCAACTAAGTAATGACCACATTTTGGACAGTCACGGCCGATTGGCTTGTCCCAAGAAGTAAATTCACAGTCTGGGTAGCGATTACAGCCATAGAAAATACGATTTCGTTTGGTTTTACGCTCGATGATTTGTCCCTGATGACAGTTTGGACATTCCACCCCGATTTCTTTGACAATGGCTTGAGTATGACGACAATCTGGGAAATTACTACAAGCATAGAACTTACCAAAACGTCCTAATTTAATCACCATCGGGCTGCCACAGACTTCACAATCAAAACCAGCTGGTTCGTCTTTGATTTGGATTTTTTCCATCTCTTCTTCAGCCTTGGCGACTTCTTTAGAGAATGGTTTGTAGAAGGCATCAATGACTTTTTGCCACTCTTCTTTTCCGAGTTCGACATCATCGAGTTTCCCTTCCATCTCCGCTGTGAAGGTCACATTGACAATATCTGGGAAAAACTCAACAATCAGTTTATTAACGATCTCCCCTAATTCCGTTGGTTCAAAGCGTTTAGCTACCAGCTTCACATAATAGCGTTTTTGAATGGTCTCAATCGTCGGAGCATAGGTTGAAGGTCGTCCAACACCGTTCTCTTCCAAGGTCTTAATCAAGGTTGCTTCAGAATATCGAGCAGGTGGTTGGGTAAAGTGTTGCTCCGGCTTGCTATTGACCTGCTTGACGATATCGCCTTCTACCATGTCCGGCAACATCTTGTTTTTGTCTGAATCATTATAAATCGCCAAATAACCGTCAAACTTTACCTGACTCCCATTCGCTGTATATTGAACCCCATTTTGACCTAAACGGACATTCATAGTATCAAAAACAGCTGCCGTCATCTGGCTAGCGACAAAACGATTCCAAATCAAGGTGTAGAGTTTCAATTGGTCTTTGTCCAAGTATTTAGCAATGCTCTCAGGAGTATTGAAGACGCTAGACGGACGAATCGCTTCGTGGGCATCTTGGGCACCAGAAGCATTCTTCACACGGCTTCCATGCTTAGAATATTTCTCACCGAAGCGATCCACGATAAAGTTAGCTGCCTCATTTTGCGCAACCGGACTGATCCGTGTGGAGTCGGTACGCATATAGGTAATCAAACCTTGAACACCAGAGCCGATATTGATTCCTTCGTACAATTGCTGAGCGACCATCATGGTCTTGCGTGTACGGAAGTTGATCTTATTGGCTGCATCCATCTGCATAGAAGAGGTGGTGTAAGGAAGTGGTGCATTCCGACGACGTTCTTTCTTTTCAACTTTTTCAACAGTAAAATCTTTGCCATCTAAGCGTTCAAGAACAGCTTTCACCTCTTCATTGGTGTTGAGCTTCATCTTCTTGCCATCAATCCCATAGAAGCTAGCTTGGAATTGCTTGGTCCCTTTTTTAAAGACACCATCAATGGTCCAGTATTCTTCCGGCTTGAAATCATTAATTTCGTTTTCACGATCAATGATTAATTTGAGGGCAACTGATTGCACGCGCCCTGCAGAAAGTCCTTTTTTGACCTTTTTCCAAAGAATAGGCGAAATTGAATACCCTACAATCCGGTCCAAGACACGACGGGCTTGTTGGGCATCGACCAAGTCCATATCGATTTGGCGCGGTTCTTTAAAGGCATTTTTTACTGCATCCTTGGTGATTTCGTTAAAGACCACGCGGTTCTTTTCTTTGGCATCCAAGTTCAAAATATGCGCTAAATGCCAAGAAATAGCTTCTCCTTCTCGGTCCGGGTCACTTGCGAGAAAGACTTGTTTGGCTTTTTTAGCTTCTTTTTTCAAATCATTGATCAAGGGACCTTTTCCGCGAATATTGATATACTCCGGTTCATAGTTATTGTCGAAGTCAATAGACATCGTAGATTTTTTCAGATCCCGAATATGGCCAACACTAGCCATGACTTTGTAGTTACGACCAAGGTATTTTTCGATTGTTTTCGCCTTAGCAGGAGACTCCACAATCACCAAATTTTTCTTGGTTGTACTGCTTTTCTTTTTTGTTACCACGTTTTATCCCTCTGTATTGTATAAATCTCATTGAGTTTAATACATTTTAAGAAAGATGTCAACTAGGAACTTCTCCTATAGGAAAATCACAATTCGTATTTCAATTCATCAAGAATGTCCTGGCCTGAGGTGACAAGCTTTGCACCTTCTTGAATCAGATGATGGCAGCCTGCAGATTTTCCATCTAAAATATTTCCTGGAATAGCAAAAACGTCTCGGCCTTCTTCCATAGCACGCTCACAAGTAATCAAACTCCCTGAACGGAGTCGCGCCTCTGCCACAATCACTGCCTGACAGAGACCTGCAATGATGCGATTTCTCTCAGGAAAATGAAACTTAAGTGGGGCCTGCCCTGGACCATACTCGCTCAAGATCAGATGGTTTTCCCCCATATGTGCCTGCAGTCTTTGATTGCTTTTAGGATAAAAGACATCCAGTCCCGTTCCTATCACTCCGATGGTCTTGCCACCATTTCGTATACTGGCATAATGAGCTGTCGCATCAATTCCCTTAGCAAGTCCACTAACGATGACCAGTTCATTTCCAAGTTCTTTAATAATCTTCTCTACAGATCGCACCCCTTCTCGCGTCGTTTCCCGAGCTCCTACGACTGCAATCTTCGGTTTGGTTAACAGCTCCAAATCTCCTTGGTAAAAAAGGAGTACAGGAGGATTGTAGATCTGTAGCAATTCCTCCGGGTATTCAGGATCAAAAATGGATAGAGATGGGAACCGTTCAAACTCCTTGTGTAAATGCTCTTCATCCAGCTGCCGGTATTTGTCTACAAAATGAATAATACTGCGACAGCGAGCGATCCTTGCTATCTCTTCTAAGCTTGGTAAGGCTTGGTCTTTCCTACAGTAGTCCAAAACTCTCAAGACTTGCTCATTTGATAAACCAGCTTCTTTTAATTTAAAGATTTCAAATTTCTCCATGGTCACCTTCTACTTCCTCTCACTTATTTATTCGAAAAAGAATGGAAAAAAAGCTCTATTTCTAGAACTTTTTTTGATATGTAGAAGAATAAAAGTAAGATGCGGCACCAATCAAGTTGCTTTCATTATGGAAGCGAGCCGCTTGGATCGGCAAGGCCTCAAATTGTTTATGCCCTTTTTGAGAGAGCAGCTCATGGTATTGTCGACTGATCTCATCGATCAGTAGCGGTTGGCTACTAATGCCCCCTCCAATTGTCACCTTCTCAAGCAGGAGCAATGATTGAAGATTAAAAATCAGAATAGCAATATCATGACAATACTCCCGAAACAAGGATTTCAGCTCCTCATGGCCTCCTTGATCAAGAGCCTTGAAAACGGCTATACCATCTGCCTTTTCTAGGTTTAAGATGTGACTAGCCTTCTCAACAAATTGAACAGCTGAACCGGTGTTTTCCAAAAGATTGGAAATACCTTGCAAAAAGAGTCCGCGATGAAAGCGGCGATTTTCTGGTGTTCTTTCTGCCTTATCAATAGTCCGAATGTATTCTGTCAGTTGCCATCCTCTCAATAGATCACCGTTAGAAAGAAGAGCAAGGCCAACTCCAGTCCCTAGGACCAAGGTCGCACCGCAAGAACAATCTTTTAGATTGCCAAGCCTTGCTTCCGCTAGACCAGCAGCTTCTCCATCATTAAGAACGGTGACGGGTACTTGAAATGTTTGTTGCAATCTACTAGCTAGAGGAATGCCTCGCAAATATGGAATGAGACCACCTCGAAAGACAAAGCCAAGGCTCTTTTGGATCTCACCAGGGCATGAAATGGCGATTCCCTCGATTTCTTCCCGTACAGGAGCAACGATTCCTTCTAATCCTTGCCAAAAGTCCTCAATCGTAGATGGTGTTGGGATCTTGTCTGTACGGATCAATTGATAGTCTGCATCCATCAGACCGTACTTTATAAAGGTCCCTCCGATATCGATGGTAAATAGCATAGCCTAATCCTCACACATTGATTTGACGGGTTCAAATGAACGCCGATGGATAGGGGTCACTCCCAGCTTGTCGAGGCCAGCCAGATGGTTAGCCGTCCCATAGCCAGCGTTCTGCGTAAAATCATAACCCGGATATTCGCAATCAAACTCTTCCATCATCTGATCCCGAGTCACCTTGGCTACGATGGATGCTGCAGCAATGGATAAGGAGTTAGCATCCCCTTTGATGATACTAGTTTGGGGAATAGGAAGATCCAACTTCATAGCATCAATCAAAAGATGCTGGGGTTGAGGATCTAGCTGACCAATGGCCTCCATCATGGCTAGCTTCGTAGCTTCATAGATATTAACCTGGTCAATCACTTGATTGTCCTTGACGCCGATTCCGATCGCAATGGCGTTTTGGAGCACAGCTTCATAGATTTCCTTGTGTTTGGATTTTGGAATCTTTTTACTATCGTTGAGTCCTGGAATTTTACAATTTTCCGGCAGAATGACGGCCGCTGCGACGACAGGGCCAGCCAAAGGACCTCTCCCTACTTCATCCACACCTGCAATAAGATCAATCCCTTGAGTATAAAGTTCTTTTTCATAGGCCAGCATTTTTTCCAAACGCAAATCTTCGTCCACTTGTTTTTGGAGTTCGCGTTTTCGTTTGCTGATAGCCGCTTGAACCCCCGCTCGACCATCAAGGATCAATTCTTCAAATAAGGGATGATCTAGATCGTCAATCGTTGCCAAACGCTCTTTGATTTCTTTAATCGTTGGCATCTATTTCACCTACACGATCAAGGGAATAGCGTCCCAAACGACCATCACGTACATCCTTGACAAACAAACTGTAAAAACGGTCGTAATCCTCTCGAAATCCTAATTTCTGGGTCATTTCCATAATGATTTCAGGAGCTTCTTGTTCCAGATCCATTTGTTTAAAACGTTCCTGCAAAACAGCTGGATAGTGCTTTTTGAAATAGTTAAGACCAAAGATGGTCACTTCATCCATTGGAAGCAACTGATCCTTTATCGCTCCTGTTAAGGCGAGCTTTAAAGCCACTTCTTCATCTTCAAACTTTGGCCAGAGAATCCCTGGGGTATCCAAGATTTCAAGGTCTTTATTGGTTTTCAACCATTGTTGCCCCTTGGTCACCCCTGGTTTATTTCCAACAACAGCAATCTTTTTCCCCGCTAAGCGGTTCATCAGAGTTGATTTCCCGGCATTAGGAATCCCGATAATCATGGTCCGAAGGGTTTCAATCTGAATCCCTCGTTCCTTCTGACGAGCAATTTTATCGGCCATCAAAGACTTAGCAGCATCTGTGACCTTCTTAACCGTAGATTGCTCTTTGGAGTTGATAGCCAAGGTTTTGATGCCTTGAGACTCAAAATAGTCCTGCCATTCTTTTGTTGCCACAGGATCTGCCAAGTCTACCTTGTTCAAAATCATTAATTTAGGCTTATCACCAACAATTTTCGTTAACATAGGATTTTGGCTTGATAGGGGTAAACGAGCATCTACCAGAACCGTCACAAAATCCACAAATTTTAAATTTTCTTGTACTTGTCTTCTAGCTTTGGACATGTGTCCAGGAAACCATTGTATAGTTGCCATGTTCTCCATTCCTTTCCAGTTCAATCTCTTCTATTATACCATGTTTTCTTGAATTCTCAGCCTTAAACGAGAATACAAAAAAATGAAGCTACCGAAGTAACTTCTATTTCATATTCTAGCGAATTTGCTCAAAATGCAAATGCACGGCGATATGATCACCATAGCCGCTCCGTTCCAAATCACGTTGCAAGCGATAAGAAATGTAGTGTTCTGCAATGGTAATATAACCTGCTCCCAACAAGCGTTGTTCCACTAATGATTGGATCATACTGATGGTTGCGCGTTCTACTTGGGCTTCATCCAAATCCATAGCAACTTTTTTGGTCACTTGAGCTAGGTTTTGTCGCAAATCATCTGTCAAAACATAGACAACTTGCGCAGCTTTCAAAATAGCTTGGTAAATTTTATCTGGGTTGAATTCAACCACTTCTCCACTACGTTTAATGACTTCCATCGGAGTCTCCTTTTTGTTTAAATTTTCATGAATACTTCATTTCCCTTAGAAAGAAATGAAGACCTACTACTTTATTATATAATTTTTTTGCCAAGAATCAAAGCTCTTTTCAGGACTTACTGTGCTTGATTGGATGAAAAAATCTAACGATCACTTTTTTCCATGACCACATCTTCTTTTTTATAGCTGTAGGTCAATCTCCAAAGATGGTCAGAGACATGATCCAAACGGAAGGTCTTCAAAATCTTCTTCAGAGGTAACTTCTCCATCTCTACTTTTCTAAGGAGTTCCACTAATAGTTCACCACCAGCATTGACAGCAATGAGCTGATCTTCGTCACTATCATATTGGAGAAGGACTGTTTTAGTCGGTTTATAGAGAACATTATAGAGATTGTAGGCTCTATCAATTTCAAAATGTTTATCCTTGTCGGCTTCTCTTGAGTAGCGGTGAATCGTAAGGGGACCAATTTGAAAAGCTCCTGCTAAACTAAAAATAAATCCTAAAGCTGCTACCGTTTCCCAAAGAAGATTGAGTAGCTTGGAATCGAAATCAAATATGAAATGAACTAGCAATAAAATAATTCCTGTACCAAATCCAATTAAAAGTAAGAGTGCACCGATGCATCCAGCTTTTTCGCCTGTTTTAATGGTCGGTTTATCATAGATTATCACACCATCTAACTTATCAAGGCTATGACGTTCTTTAAATTTTTCTAGTTCTGATTTTTCTGAATCCGTTTTTTCTAACTCTGACATACATTCCTCATGACAATTTTATTAATAATCCGGACGAAGAACTCCCGTAATGATCTCTTTAGTAGCATGGTAATCCCCATCTACTACAACCTTGATGATACGTTTCGCTTCTTCTGCCGGTGCTGGCACCAATGGCAAACGAGTTGGCCCTGCTTCAAAGCCCATATAGTTTAAGACAGCTTTGACAGGAGCTGGACTCGGATATGAGAAGAGAGCGTTGACTTTAGGGATAAATTGACGTTGGATAGCCGCAGCCTTTTTAATATCGTTGTGTTCAATGGCTTGGAACATCTCATGCATTTCATCTCCATTTGTATGAGAAGCTACTGAGATCACTCCATCAGCCCCAAGATTCATCGCATGGAAAGCATCTCCATCTTCCCCTGTATAGACGAGAAATTCTTCTGGCTTGTGTTCAATCAAATAGGCCATATTAGCAAGGGTTGTACACTCTTTGACACCAATAATATTTGGGTGTTCCGCCAAACGAAGCATGGTTTCAGGCGTCATTTCCACTACCACGCGCCCTGGAATATTGTAGATAATAATTGGAAGATTAGATGCATCCGCAATCGCTTTAAAGTGTTGATACATTCCTTCTTGGGATGGTTTATTGTAGTAAGGGACGATAGCCAATCCTGCTGCAAAACCACCAAAAGCATCCACTTCTTTAACGAACTCAATCGAGTCGCGGGTTTCATTGGTTCCGACACCAGCGATCAAAGGGACCCGTCCATTGACAATCTTTTGAACGGCCGCAAAGAGTTGCAATTCCTCATCGTGGGTCAGAGTTGGACTTTCTGCAGTCGTTCCAGCTAAGAGAATCCCATCTGTATGATGTGCCAAGAGGTGCTCGATCAAGGCAGAAAGAGCGTCAAAATTAATGGTTCCATCTTCATGGAAGGGAGTGATAAATGCAGTGATGATTTTACAATCTTTCAAATCATTATAAGACATAGAAAAACCTTTCTCTATATAAGAAAGAGGCTGGGGCCTGCTTGCCTTTGCCTCATGATCTGTTCATAAAACAAGTTGATTCGCTAAAAAGCTGAGAAAGAAATCAAACTCTTCGAGTTACTGATTTCTGTTTCGCTCTCTACTTCAACTCAAATTTCAATTCAGCTGTTGGACGTACGAGTCCACGTTCGTGAAGGGTTTCTGCGATTTGGACTGAGTTCCAAGCAGCTCCTTTAAGGAGGTTATCTGAAACAACCCACATGTGGATTCCTTTTTCAGCATCCAAGTCTTTACGAATCCGTCCAACAAAGGTATCACGTGAACCTACCGCATTAACCGCTTGTGGGTAGATTTGGTGAGCAACATCATCTTCAAGAACTGCACCTGGGAATTCTGCAATAGCAGCTTTCACTTCGTCAATTGGTGCCACTTCTTTTGTTTCGATGTAGACTGACTCTGAGTGAGCTGACAAGACTGGAATCCGCACACAAGTTGCTGACACGGCAATGCTATCGTCTTCCATAATTTTCTTAGTCTCGTTTGTCATCTTCATTTCTTCGTAAGTATAGTCATTTTCTGTGAAGACGTCAATTTGTGGAAGAGCGTTGAAAGCAATTGGGTAATGTTTTTTATCACCACCTGAAGGCAAGATTTCAGCTTTGACATCGCGTGGGTTGACCCCATCATTCAAGACTTCCTTCAACTCACGTTGGGTTTCAAGAATCGCTCCCATACCGGCACCTGAAACAGCTTGGTAAGTAGATACGATGATACGGTCCAAGCCCCATTTTTGACGAACTGGCTCAAGAGCGACCATCATTTGGATTGTTGAACAGTTTGGACAAGAGATAATTCCGTTATGAGCATCAAGCGCATGTGCATTCACTTCAGGAACAACCAGTGGAACATCCGGATTTTGACGGAAATAAGAAGTGTTATCAACCACTACTGCGCCTGCTTTCACCGCATAAGGTGCATATTTGGCAGATGTTGAACCACCAGCTGAGAAAAGTGCAATATCTACACCTTCAAATGCGTCTTCAGTTGTTTCTTCGATGGTCACGTCTTGACCTTTAAATTGCAAGACTTTCCCTGCAGAACGTGCAGACGCAAGGTAGCGAATTTTATCGATTGGAAGAGTAGATTCTTCCAACATTTTGATCATTTGAGCACCAACGGCACCTGTAGCACCGACAACAGCAACTGTGTATCCCATAGTAAATCCTCTTTCAAAATTTTCTAAAAATTGAGTATTTGTACTATTATACAATTTTTTGACATAAATGAAAAGTCCTGAAGGCACAAAAAAATCCTGATCCGAAGACCAGGATTCGAGGCACCTTTCGGTGAGAACAGCAGGTTCACACAACTGTTCAAGGTCCGCTCCTGCGTTACAATTGAATGTAGACCTCCTCAGCGCAAAAGGCTCCTAAGAGCCAATCGACTCATCGCATGAAACTAGTTTACCATGAACATCCACAAACTGTCAAGAAGGTAGGTACTTGCTTCCTTCCCGAATGCTTAAAGGTGACAATTGATCTCGATAGCGGTCGATAAAGGCCCCTACCCAATCCGGATTAACCTTGGAATAACTGCGTAAACTCCAGCCGATTGCCTTATTTATAAAGAACTCGCTTTGACCTAGATTATTGAGGATCACTTTTTCTAACAAATCCGTATCTGTTTTTTCTTTCCTCATAAGCTGGTGATCAATGGCAATCCGCCTCAACCAAAAGTCCTGATCCTTACTCCAATCCAGCATAACCTGCTTGGTTTCTGGATAGTGAAAAGTAATCTCTCCGATGATAAGGTCCAATTGATCTATACTGTCCCACCATGATTTGGTTTGAGCCAATTCCTTTAGCTTTGGAAAATCTTCAGGTCTAAGCTCCTTCTTCTTTTTATCCAGATAATCCATAGCAATATATTGGAACTCACGGTAGGGTTGCTGCCAACACTCTTCCACAAAAGCCCAATCAATTGGATTCTTTATGAAAAGCTTAAAAAAATCTCTTTCAATCTTTTTGAGAATTGGTTTTTGAACGCCAAGAAAGCTGAATTTATTTTTCATATAAGCTTCCATTGCTGGGACTTTCTCTGGATCAGCTTGGTCTTCTAACAATTTCAAAAGAATTTTTGTATCCATATGATTCCTCCTTTTTTACATCAAAGGTCCAATCAAAGAAAAGAGATAACCACCTAGACGATGTGCTATAGGAATTTTTGACAAACTTTCCAATGTTACTTCCTCCGAGAGAGACTGGGTTCTCTCAAAATCTTGTTCAATGTTAAGCACTTCCGGATTCTTATAAAGATATACGCCATCTTCAAAATTTTGATAAAGACTTCGGTAGTCTGTATTAATGGTTCCTACCACAGCTTGTTGGCTATCAGAAACATAAACTTTAGCATGGACAAAGCCTGGGCTATAACGGAAAATACGGACGCCAGCATCCAAGAGGGCTTTAAAATAGGTCGTCGCAATATCAAAGGCATACTGTTTATCTGGAATCCCTGGCATAATGATCCGAACATCTACTCCTCGTTTGGCCGCGAAAGTCATAGCTCTAACCAATTCGTCATCCAAGATCAAATAAGGGGTCATGATGTGAACATAATCGGTCGATGTATTCAGTAAATGAAGATAAACATCCTCAGCCACTTTGTGATAGGTCAATGGTGAATTGCCATAAGGGAGTACAAAGCCCTGACTCTTTCTTTGTTGAGGTTTTTCTTGTAAATAGCGCTCCATATCCCTTTTATCTTCTATTCCAGTCACTGTCCACATGGTCAAAAAGAGAGCTTTTAGCGTTTGAACTGCTGAACCATCTAATCGAAGGGCCGTATCCTTCCAATGACCAAAGCGTTCTCGTTTATTGACATACTCATCAGCGATATTAACGCCACCAGTATAAGCAACTTGACCATCAATCACTGTAATCTTTCGATGGTCTCGGTAATTGTAATAGGTTGATAGAATGGGCTTGACTGGTGAGAAGGCCTGAGCTTTAATCCCAACCTTGTGCAAGCGCTCGATATAATCATAGGACAAGGTGGTCATCTCATTCATTCCATCAAACATGACACGAACGTCCAGACCTGCCTTGACCTTCTCCTCCAAAATGGCTAAAATCTCGCCCCACATGATCCCTTCGTCAATAATGAAATATTCCATGAAGATATAACGCTCCGCCTTTTTCAAATCCTCCAACAAGGCTGGAAGCATGTCATCTCCAAGTGGAAAATAGGTAACCTCTGTGTTTCTGTAGATAGGAAACTGGGCTGGACTATGCTCCAAAAAATAAGCTAATTTCTGTAATTGACGATCACTTTGGGATAAATAATCAGCAACTCCTGGATCGGTGCTTAGATAGTCAGATGCCTGCACTGTAGCATTCTCAAGCCGCTTCTTCAAGCGTCTCACACCCAAATCAGCTAACGAAAAGTAAAGCAGAGCCGTCCCAAAAATTGGAAAGAGGGCAATGATAATCACCCAGGACAGTTTGGAACGAGAATCCATGGAACGATTGAGCAAATAAAAGAAGGTAAAGACACTCAACAAGTGTTCCCATAAGATAACGGATGGGAAATGCTCTTGTAGGCTGAGATATGAAAAGACAAGAAAGGCCAATTCCAGTAAGAAGAACAGGAGAATGGGAACCTTTCGGTTAAGTAGAATTTTAGCCCATCTTGAGGCCTTTTGAGGTAACAGTCTAGCACTTTGTTCTTGAGTCATAAAAACCTCTTTCTTATAAAAACATCTTCTATGCTGAATAATTTATGGATTGTTTCAAGTGATATGGAGCTTTCATTTCATTTAGCTACTACTCCTTAACAGCTCTTACTTGATTTTTCTCACCGGCCCTTCGATCGTCTTTTGCATCCAGACGATATCATGCCATTTGTTAAACTTATAGCCAATTTTTGGAAAATGAGCCACTTGGACATACCCTCGCTTTTCATGCATGGAAATGCTCGCTTCGTTCGGAACTGAGATACAAGCCAGAAAGCGTAAGTAGCCTCGTGCTTGTAACTCTTCTTCTAAGGCAGTATAAAGGGCTGATCCAATCCCTTGTCCACGCGCTTCTTTTGCTACATAAATAGACAATTCAGTGGTCCAATAATAGGCAGCGCGTGCATAATAGGTCGAGGCATAGGCATACCCCACAACTTTCCCATCCACTTCTGCGACCAAATAAGGAAATTGGGTCAGCGTTTTTGCGATTCGTCTTTCAAATTCCTGGACAGTCGGCACATCAACCTCAAAGGTAATGGCTGTCTCTGTTACATAAGGTTGGTAAATCGCTCGGATAGCTGCTGCATCGCTGAGCTGAACGGGTCGAATCATCATGGAGGCCTCCTCATTAGATTATACCTAGTATACCGATATGCCTCCTCACTGTCAATGAAAGTCTAGCAGCAAGCAAAAAATCCTGGAATTATATCCAGGATTTCCATCCTTCTTAAACTGTTTGACTTAACCCCATCATCCGATAAAGGAATAAAGCACTCGGAGCTTTCAAAAAGCTCTTTTGCTTGGAATTTGTTGCTTTTAAGACATAGTTAGGTTTGACTGTTTTAGTGACTGTCTTTGCTTGTTTAAGATTCAGACCGGTTTGTTTTTTAGACGGTTGAACTTTCGATGGTTGATGGGGGACTTTCACGGCACTTACTTGAAGTGGTTCTTCTTTCACTTTCAAGGCTTGTCCAACTGATTTTGAAGCAGGAGCAGATAATCCTGCTTGAGCTGGACGAGAGAGTTGACTCATGGTTTGATTGTTCCTGACTTCGACATGGTTTAGGATGCCACCGTTTGGATTGAGGTGATCGGTCACACCTGTATCAAATGGCGCTACAAATACATTGTCCTCAATGGTGACATTTTTAATATCTCCATAGCGCGTTTCAACATCAATCGATCCACGATGCTTGTTGTAGATATCGCTCTTCGTCCCTGTACGCTCCAAGAGATTGTGGTGAACCTGAATTCCTTCTTCATTCAGATCAAAGTTATGGCCTTTAAAGACAGTCGTCAAGCGAATTCCGGCATCACCGATATTGTCTTTAATCCGATTGTAGGCAATCTCATGGCCTTTTCCACCAAAGATCCCAACACCACCAGCACGCCAACCAAGTTCAATCGTATTGTGCAAGAATTTATTATTTTCTGCTACTGCTGATTCTGTTCCATCCGCAATACTTGACCAGCTGGCTAGTCCGTCATCTCCATTCCCACGGATACTAGAATTGCGGACAATCGAATTCTTAGTCCCTTGGGAAAAGTTGACTCCGTCAGCCAGGTTATTGCGCAAACGGACATTTTCTACTACTAGACCATCTGTGTACTTCATATCATTTTTTCTAGCATAATCGCCAATCCACATGCCGACTTCAAAATGTTCGGCCCAAATATCGTGAATATGAGAATTCTTCCCTGGCGTTCCAGAAATGGCCTTGTACTGAGCATTTTCACCATAGCGTGAACGAAGGTTGGAAGAAAGATAGACATCGCTAAATTCAACATGGTTGTCTTGGTGAAGGAAGTCAAATCCACCGCCACCAGCTTGGTCACTAGTAAAATACAGTTGGGTATGCCAGATACCAGCCCCTGAAATCTTCATATCAGAAGCATCGATACCGACTTTTCGATTGAGATTAAATCGCCCAGCTGGGATATAGACATTTTTACCGGTTTGTTTTGCCTCATAAATCGCATCATAGAGGGCCTGGCTGTCATCGGTATCATCATTTGGCGTAGCTCCTTTAGAAATGATATTGATGGCATTGTCTCCCTGAGCAATCGGGTCCGGAGCTTGCTCAAATTCCACAAAGTCAAGGCCGTAATGGACGTCGTCTGCTTTGTTTTTTACGAGTGAAACCACATCTCCTTTTTGAAGTTGAATGCCTGGAAGCAGGCTATGCACTTCGTCAAATTGGAAGCGGGCACGTGTATCCGCCTGTGCACTATCGTGTACACCTTTGTCATTCAAATACTGCCAGTTAGATGAGGACGAAAGATCCAATTGTTGAACACTATGACCATTCACCTGTACATCAAGTTGTCCACTGGCTCCATCTGGCACTGTGTAGCGTACGGTTAAAGCATTGGCTGGTTCATTGACCTTAAAGGAGACACCATCTCCCTTTTCTTTTAAAGCGACATAAGTCTGATCAGAAGCTTCAATAGCTGTTGAGTGACTGTCTTGAGACTGCTCTACCTCTGCCTTTCCAAGGAGGTTCCCTTTGTCTGCCTCATAACGGGTGTAAGGCATAGATGCTCCATATTGGCTGGTATCTACTTGAGAGCTTGCAGGATCAGAGGTTATCGCTTCTTGCCCTTGTGTCTGGACTTGTGCCTGCTCTCCAGCTTGATCAGCTGCCACAGATTTTCCAGTCAAAAAACAAGCCCCCATGATCGCAATCACGACAGAAAAGACTCCAAGTTTAGACTTGCGAATGCCAAAAACGATATCTTTGTTTAAATGATTCATCACACATTTCTCCTTTTATTTTTTACAACGATTCTATCCTAATAAAAATTATCATGACAAACAAGGTGAATTGTGTGAATATTCTGTATCAATTTGTTGCAGATATGTTAACCTTTTTATGTAGTAATAAAAGTGAGTAAGAAAAAGAGGCTGAGAATGCTTTCTCAAACCTCTTTCGATGACACAAGCTTATTCCGCTTTTTTATTTGAAAATTGACTATTGTAGAGCTCATAGTAGAATCCTTTGTCTGCCAACAAGGATTGGTGATTTCCTTGCTCGATGATTTGGCCATCTTTGAGAACAAGGATTTTATCTGCTTCTTGAATGGTAGACAGGCGGTGAGCAATGACAAAGCTAGTCCGCCCTTTCATCAAATTCTTCATGGCTTTTTGAATCAAGAGTTCTAAACGCGTATCGACAGAAGACGTCGCTTCATCCAAAATCAAGATTTTAGGATCCGCTAGGAGCGCACGCGCAATGGTTAGGAGTTGCTTTTGCCCTAGAGAAATATTGCTAGACTCCTGGTTCATTTCCATATTGTAACCACCAGGGAGTGTCCGGATAAAGTGATCGACATTGGCTGCCTTTGCAGCTTCCACAATTTCTTCATCCGTTGCCTCGAGATTGCCAAAGCAAAGGTTTTCTTTGATGGTTCCTTCATATAACCAAGCATCCTGAAGCACCATTCCGAATTGTTTGCGGTAATCTTGGCGAGACAGATGGCGAATATCATGACCATCCACCATAATCGATCCTGCAGTCACGTCGTAAAAGCGCATGAGCAGATTAATCAGGGTTGTTTTCCCTGCTCCGGTAGGTCCGACAATAGCCACCATTTCACCTGGTTTCACTTCTAGGTTAAAATCACGAATCAAGGGTTTGGCCTCTACATATTGGAAATCAACATGTTTAAAGCTAACTTGCCCAGTCAAATCTCCAGAGAGTGTTTCTGTCACATCTGCCACTTCATCTGGCTCATCCATGACTTGGAAAATCCGGTCTAGAGACGATTTGGCACTTTGTAGCTGCCCTGCCAATTGGGTTAAGTTTTGAATGGGTTGGTTGATCTGCCAAACATATTGAACGAAGGCCTGCATATTCCCGACAGTCAAACGACCTGCTATCACTTGCAAGCCACCAAACAAAGCGATAATGAGATAAGTCAAATCTGAAATCCCATTTAAAATCGGCATCATTAAGCCGGAAATGAAATTAGCCTTGAATCCCACCTTTTGAAGGTGATGGGTAATATCATGAAACTCTTCCTGGGAAGATTTTTCCCGAACGTAGAGCTTAAGGACGTTAAAGCCTGTTAAATTTTCTTGCACAAAGCCGTTCATTGCCCCCAAAACATCTGCCTGCTCTTTAAAGTAAGGCTGAGATTTTTTCATGATAAATCGAGCACTGAAATAAGTGATCGGAATGGACAAAATGACCACTAGCCCCAGCTGAATGTTTAAGTACAAAACCATGCTGATGACAAAGAGCAATGTAAAGATCGCATTAACGATTTGTAAGAAGGACTGTTGCAAGGCATTCGAGACGGTTTCGACATCGCTAGTAAAACGTCCTAGTAAATCTCCGAACTGATGCCGGTCAAAATAAGAAACAGGAATGTGATTGATTTTATGAGACAAATCATTTCGCATGTCCTGAACGGTCTTTTGAACAGCATTGGTCATGAAGTAGTTGGAATAATAAGACCCCAACTCATAGAGGACCCCACGGAATAGATAGAGCGTCATAATGATCGCGATATAGGAGGTATTAAGACCAGCCCCTGCAAGGCCTTTTGCCATATCCATAAGATTTTTTGTCAACTCAGTAATCGCAAGCCCCAAAACAAAGGGTTCGACAACACTCATGATGACACTTAGGATTTTTAAGAAAATGGACAAGCAAACTTCCAAGCGATAGGCTCTCAAATAAGTCCATAGTCTACTAAAACTGTTTTGTTCTTGTTTCATCTGCTTCTCCTTTCTATTCCTCTGTTAATGATGGACTATCGAGCTGCGAATTGGCAATTTCACGATAGATCTCATTGCTTTCCATCAATTCATCGTGGGTTCCTCGACCAACGATTTCCCCTTGGTCCAAGACAATAATTTGATCCGCATCCATAATGGTTCCCACACGTTGCGCTACGATCAAGACGGTCGCATCTCCTGTAACTTCTTTGAGACGCTTCCGCAAAGTGGCATCCGTCTTGTAGTCCAAGGCAGAGAAGGAATCATCAAAAATAAAGACATCTGGATCTTTGACAACAGCACGTGCGATGGACAAGCGTTGTTTTTGACCACCTGAAAGATTGCTACCACCTTCTGCTAAATGCGTATCAAAGCGCTCCTCACGACTGTCGATAAATTCCTTGGCTTGGGAAATATCAGCCGCTTGTTCTAATTCTTCGACAGATGCATCTTCTTTCCCATAACGAAGGTTTTCAGCAATGGTTCCTGTAAAGAGCAAGGCCTTTTGTGGAATAAAACCAATCTTTTGGCGAAGGGCTTTCAGATTGTAGTCACGGACATCCACACCATCCACCAAAATCTTCCCAAGTGTTACATCATAGAATCGAGGAATCAGCTGCACAAGCGATGATTTCCCAGAACCGGTCGAGCCGATAAAGGCGATCGTTTCGCCGGGTTTGGCCTGAAAGGAAATGTTGTGAAGAACTGGACTCTCCGTCTCACCTGGATAAGCAAAGGTGACATTGTCAAATTCCAAATAGCCACGAGATGCTGTTTCTGTTACACCATTCTCATTTGGATCGATCGAAATGGGCATGTCCATGATTTCCTTGAGACGCCGGCTAGAAACCGCAGTCCGAGGATACATGGTAAAGAGATTGGCTAAAAAGAGGAAAGATAAGAGCGCGTGGAAGCTATACTCAATAAAGGCAACCAGATCCCCAATTTTCAAACTACCGTCATGAAGAGGATCCAAAGCAAACCAGACAATCGCCACAATCATAGCAATGATGATCTGCACAAATAGAGGTTCTGTCAAACCAGTTAGTTTGAACAATTTATTCGAGTTTTCTGCGTAGACTTCATTTTCAGCCGCAAATTTATCCTCTTGGAATTCTTCGCGGGCAAAGGCACGAATCACACGAAGTCCTGTCAAATTTTCACGCGCAAACTGATTGAGATGGTCCAGTGTCTTTTGTTGCTTCTCAGAAAGTGGACGTGTCTTGACTGCTACATACCAGACAACGACAGCAAGAAATGGTACAGATACTGCTACAATCCATGCTAGAGAAGGACTGGTTGTCAGAATCAATAGAACGCTGGAAACCATCATCAAAGGTGTGATGACGCCCATCTTCAACATAGAATCCGCAAACTGCATCAAAACAAAGGCATCCGAAGTCAAGCGGGTGACCAATGACGATACCCCAATTTGCTCATACTCGCGATGCGAATACTCCTGTAACTTGGCATAGAGGTCATTGCGCATATCGCGCACCATGGTCGTCGTTAGCTGGCCAACCGCGTAAGATAAGATAATCCGACCCACAATCCCTAGCAAAATAATCGCAAACATGACCCAGCCCCAGAAATAAAGCCGATCCACATCACGCGGGTTAATCCCCTCATCAATCATGCGAGCTAGAATCGTTGGCAAGCCTAAATTGACAATAACAAACAGGACTGCTGAAAATAGATTCAGAGCTAGCCACTTGGGATACTTTTTCAAGTAAGACCAAATATATAGCATAGATGATTCTCCTTTTCCATAAATAATTTCCTTGATCACACAGAAAAGAGGGAGCGAGACGAAATCATTTTCAAAGAAAATCATTCCTGCCCCGGTCCCATCTGTAGTCTCATTCATTATACCAAACCAGCCATAAAAGTAAAGCAAAAGAGCAGGTTTCCCCGCTCTTCAGTCTCTTTATTGCGTGCGTTTGAGTTTAGCATTTTTAAGAATAAGAAGGTTCGCTTGGTCGCTCGAACTTAATTTAGATAAATCAAATGTTAATTCATCACCTTTAATGTTGTATTTCAATTCCATATCACCATAAGAACGTTTTAAGGATTTTTCCTTTTGATCAACTTTTAAATCCAATTTTATTGGTACTTCGTTACCAGCTATCTTCTGAATAATTTTTAATTCCCCTTTTGAATCTTTAATAGTCAATTCAATGGTTACTTTCGCATCTTTCGACACTTCAGATTCAGAATCTTGTCCCAGTAACTGATTAATATTCGTTTCCATTTTGTAGGTCCCGTTATCACTTTTGGCACCGCAAGCTACTAACAGAAAAACTGCAAAAATAGCAACAAAACCTAAAACAAGCCGTTTAATATTTTTCATAATCAATCTCCTAATTTACTTTATAATCAGATTTTACCATTATTTTAATACTAATTCAAGATATTTTAAAAAAAGAAAAGAGCAGGTTTCCCCGCTCTTCAGTCGCTTTATTTTGTACGTTTGAGTTTAGCGTTTTTAAGAATCATAAGATCCCCTTGGTTGCTATTACTTAACTTAGAAAGATCAAATGTCAAATAGTCACCATCGACCTTATATGTAATCTTTTCTCCACTACCATCATTTGACGAGATTGTTTTCTCTTTTTGATTGATTTTGACATCATAAGATCGCTCATTCTTTTGACCAGCGACTTCACCCGCGATGCTGAGGGTTCCTTTAGAATCTTTGATCTTAATAGAAACTTCAAAATTAATAACGTCTCCAATAGACTCTAATTGACTACCTGATAAGCCCTGCTCTTCAAGAATCTTCTTGAGTTCAGTTTTTGTTGGTTTGTAGACATAAGTCCCATTATCACTTTTGGCACCACATGCCACCAAGAGGACTGCTGCAAAAACTGCAACGAAAGCTAAAAGAATACGTTTAATATTTTTCATAATCAATCTCCTAATGTATTTTATAATGAGATTTTACCACTATTTTCATACTGATTCAAGATATTTTAAAGAAGAAAAAGAGCAGATCCCCTCTGCCCTTCTCTTGTATTATTTTGTACGTTTGAATTTAGCGTTTTTGAACATTTCCAAAGCGGCTTCATGACCTGAACTCTTTTCACCAGATAAATCAAAAGTGAACACATCGCCTGAAACTTTGTATTTAACCTTCTCACCTTCACCTGTTTTAGATTGAAGAGTTTTCTTTTGTTGGTCAACTTTCATATCAAATGATTGGTCAGTCTTTTGTCCCATCATTTCACCTTTAATTTTAAGGCTACCTGTTTTGTCTTTAATGGTCACTGAAACTTCCAATTTAACATTGTCGATCAATGCATCTACACTTGAACTTGGAGCACCTTGTTCTTCAAGGATTTCCTTCACTTCAGTTTTTGATGGTTTGTAGACATAAGTCCCGTTATCACTTTTTGCACCACATGCCACCAAGAGGACTGCTGCAAAAACAGCTACTACAGCCAAAAGAATACGTTTAAAGTTTTTCATAACTTCTCCTTTTTAGTTAGATTAACACTATTATATCAACAATTCAGGTACACGGCAATGAAAGTTTATAAATGTCATATTCTTGTAATATTTCTTGTATCAACAAAGAAATAGAATAAGGCGGAATTTAAATCCCGCCATGATTGCTTATTTAACTTTTTTGAACTTAGCAATTTTCATGTAGTTATTAAACATGTCTGTGTCACCCATCAAAGAATTCTTCACATCCTTAATCGTTAACACATTTCCTGAAACTTGATAAGTAATTTCCGCTTTCCCATACTCATTTTCTGAGACAAGAGTTTTAGCTTTTTGGTCTACTTCCAAATCAATCACTTGATTTACATTTTGACCACCTGCATTGGTGTCTACTTTCATCTCACCTTTCTTATCATTGATTGTAATCGAAATAGTGAATGAGTAATTATCACCTATCAAAGATTGAAATTCACTTGGCATAATATCTTTGATCTCATCCTTAGTAGGCTCAAACACGTAAGTCCCATTATCGCTTTTAGCGCCACAAGCTACCAAAAGGACGGCTGCAAAGACAGCTACAACAGCTAACAAAAGACGTTTAAAATTTTTCATCATCTTCTCCTTTATGATATGATTTATAGCCATTATAGCAACAAATTAGCAACATCTCAAGGGAATATAGCAAATGTAACATCATTAAAACTGCACTATTTAGTAGGTTTAGAGAAAATAAAGAGAGCTACACATGTTAGCTTTATAAAAGTCCTCTATTCACATTCTATCATCATTTTTTTCAACGACAAAAAAACCGAGGCCTAAACCTCGGTTTTCGTTTTGATTGGAAACTCTATTATTTAAGAGTAACTGAAGCGTCGTTGCTTTAGTTGTTCTCACACAGCTATTTTTTACTTGGTTTCTTTACTTGGCGGGATTGTGGCGGGATTTGCAATTAATCCCAGCTCTCCTAATGCCTCTGTTATCTCAGCACCACCAGTAACAACTTGTCTATCATAGAAATGAGAATAGGTGTTTAGTGTTGTAGCCTTGTCTGTTCTTCCTGAGCGGGCCGATACATACAAAACATCTTTTTTTAGAACGTTTATCATAAATGAATCATGACTATGACGTAGACCTTTCCCAGTAATAACCGGAACCTTTGCCACTAGCGCATGCCTTTTTAACATTCGACTTAAGGTAGATTTGTTCATGGGAGAGTTAAACCGTGCTAATACGAAATTATCTTCTCTATTATACACTTGTACAGTTCTCCAATTTTTCAACACTTTAACAGTTTCGTCATCTATTTCTAAGAAACGCATTCCTGCCCTAGTTTTTGTCTGCTCTTTTCGAACGTATTTCCCATTCCCTTGATATTCGAGGGTAGACTGAATATGAATAACCTTATTTTTAAGATCTATGTCTGACCACTTTAAACTAAGACCCTCAGAGACTCGCATCCCCGTCATAAAATAGAGCCAGATAGTCGTATAAAACTGCCTCTCTTCATAAACTGTCTGATCAAAAGTTTTTAATACCTTATCAAGTTCCTCTACAGTCCAAAATTCAGTTTTCGGTTTTTCTCCTTTAGGATTGTCTAACTTTCGACAAGGATTATTTTCGATGTATTCCAAGCGTTCTGCATAATTTAAGCACTTCTTCAGTTTACACCAAAGTCCTTTTGCGTAGTTTGGAGAGTAGTCTTCCACTAAAGATAATCTAAAATCTTCACATTCCCTAACATTGATTTCAGACAATTTTTTGTCAGCAAAAACTTCAATAAAAGTCTTATACTGAGGATAAGCAGTTTGATAGGTTACGGGCTGAACAGTTTTCTTATAATAAGGCAAATAAACATCTTCCATAAATTTTGAAAATGGAATATCTAATTGTGGCCTATTTGCACTGGCACTAGCTATTTTAGCATTGTATTCAGTTCTTATCCTACAGACTTCGTCAAAGGCTTGCTTTTCTGTTTTAAAATCAATTCCAAATTGATCTTTATAAGATTTAACCCTAAACCTCTTTCGGTCACCCGTAGACGGATCTACACTGAATTCAACCTCATAGTAAATTTTTCCTTTCTTATTTCGACTTACGCATTTATATTTTTTACTCATTTTGTTCCTTTCTTTCAGAAAGCAACTTAAAGCCGAGTAATTCTTCTACAATATACGTAGGAGCTAAATTAAGACGAGAATTATCAAATGGTGATTTACTTAATTCTACCACATTATTCGATAAAGCTCTAGATTCTTCAAATTGTCGAACAGCAATTAACTTTGCTTGTCTTATAATATCCCGTGCCGTATGTTCAGGAAAACCTAATTTCATTAATTCTGTATGATTTATTGTTAGCATTATCTCTTCCTTCTAATTCTTAATTACAGAGATTTCCATCTTTTGATAAGGCTTAGAATAGTTCAACAAATTAAATCATTAACCAATAGCCATAAACTACTTTTCTTTAAAATAATTGTACATCGCATAATAGTCAAATTCCATTTTAATGCCGGTTCTTCCATTACGATTTTTTAAAACTACTAACTCAATTTCTCTAGGATTTCTTGATTTCGCTTCATTAACGTCAAAGCTATCTCGACCAGTCCCCTTAAGTTGAAGTCCAATCAAAACATCGCTAGAATACTCGATTGCACCGCTCTCCTTGAAGGACTGCATACTGACAATAGATTTGTAGTTTTCTCTATTGAAAGAAGAGATCACGATTAATGGAGTTTTAAAGTCTCGACTAATCCTTTTCAATTCTATTACCGATCTGTCTGTGTTTTGTTTTTCAGTAAATCGTTCATTCACTGGGTATAGAATCTGTAAATAATCAATAATAACAACGGGTACTTTTCCAGTATATTTGATATGGTCTTTTACAGTATTTCGAATACAATTCACACCAATAGGTCCAGTACCTTCTACAATGTAAATATTTTTGCAGTATTGCGAGTAATTTTCTCCAGCTTTTTTAATCAAATCAATCTCTGGGTTGCTGTAACCTGAATATCTACTCCCCTCAGTAATTCCTCGTGCTGTTTTTGCATTCCTGATATCACTATTAGAGGCAATAGATTCGATAACTGTGTGACGACTAATACTTTTACTAATTATTTCCCATCTAGACATTTCAATACTAAAAATCAAAACATCAGTTCCCTGTGCTGCAATTTGATCAGCAATCTGAGTTACAAATGTTGTCTTACCAAGAGAGGAAATTGCACCAACACAATATAAGCCTTCGTAAAGACCACCTTCTAATAGGTCATCTAAACCTTCAAAATTTGTTTTAATACATGAATTATTAGAACCATTCTTAATATCATTAAAAAACTTCGGAAGATGAATAGCTGTTGAATTTTCAAGATACCGCTCTTTTTCACTTTTGGTTTGATTGATTGCATTTTCTACCATTTTGTTAAATACTCCTTTATTTTTCACTAACATTTCGTTAGGATCTTTTACGTCATCAATAGTTAATTTGAAAGAAATAAATTTTATTTTCTTACTTCTAAATTGCTCTGCTAATTTTAGTTCAGCCTCTCTCCCCTTTTCGTCTTGGTCCAATGAGAGAATGAATGTACGATCAATTTTTAGATCAGAAACAAGATTAATTAATTTATTTATATTTCCAATACTACCAAGTCCTACTGCCTTTCCACCAACTTCAACGATGCTCATGGCATCTATTTCGCCTTCTACAATAAAAATTGGATCCGTAGATTTTTTGAAGAGTTCGCTTTTATTAAAAAGATCGCTCCCTCCCACTTTCTGTTTCATATAGTTCAATTGAGGTTCGGGTACAATATCTCTTGTATCACGAGCAAAATAACAACTTTCACTTAAAGGAATAATTAACCGAGGTGTTTCAGGAACATTAGGATTAGTCACATGGGGATGCTTCCATTTTTTTACGTAACCAACTTTAAACCGTTGGACTGTTGAAAAACTCAACCCTCGTTTAAGAAAATAGTCAGTTTCACAAAGATGCTTTATTGCCTCATTATAAAAACTTGAATAATTATCTTTTTTCTCTTCTCCCTTTAAAGGAAAAACAGCATTGTAATTCAAATATTCACTCTTCTGGTAATTGAATCCATCACATTCAGTTGATAGATTAAACAACTCTCTGACACGCTTCAATTGATCCTTAAATTTATCAAGTCCTTCTACATAGCCGATAAGATCAAAGATATCTCCACCTCTATCGCAAGAGAAACATTTCCATTGCGTTTCATCGTAAATGTGAAAAGCACCAGTTCTGTTTCTTCCTTCACCACTGTGGCAAAGAGGGCAAATATATGCTCCCTTACCACCTTTACGACTTGATTCAGAGATTTGTTCAATGTATGCTTTCAAATAAGATTTTTCTTCTTCAAACATTTTTTTCTCCTCTTGTAGTTTCCAGTAAAAAAATAAAATCCGGACTTTTTTTCTTACAGGCAAAATTATAGCATTGCCTTCAATACGAAAATTGAAGGCATATGCTGCTTATTAATATTATTAGTATTGAAAATCAGAAATACTAATAATATCAGTGATACCAAGGATCAAAATTTTTTTAGCAAATTCAACATACCCCAATTTCTAATTCAACATACCCCAATTTCTAATTCAACATACCCCATAAATCCTGATTTAATCGAAGCAAATCGATAAATCAGTGAATTTAAATCCCTGAAACCTTAAAATGAATCCTAAATTTCTGAAATTCAAAAAATGAGTTCATTCCTAATTGTTCATCTGATAAAGGTTCACAATTTGGATTACAGTATTCCCAACTAACTAGGATTTTATAATCGATTAGTTTATCAAGTGAATTAGCAAAGCTCTCTTCAATTCTTGAACGCCAACCACCTTTTTTTAATCTTACTTCTTCTATAGGAGGAATTTGGGGACATACATTTAATAAAGCTTCAACGGAAATAATTTCATTAGTCTTTTTTCTTCGATTATTTTTGTTACTTTGATGATAGACTAATTTCTTTGCAAGAGAATAAACATTTTTACTACGTTCATCAATTTTAAAAAGTTCGAGAGGAAAATTTGTCACATAAGATGTGATTAAATATCTAACGAATTTTTCAGTCAATTGAACTGTAAAAATTCCATTTTCGCATTTGAATTCCTCAATAAATTTTATATCATTGAATACAACATGATGTGCACCTCTCTTTTCTTTAGTACTGATAGAAAGATCCTTGAGCAAGCATAATGCTTCATCAATGATACAACGTACATTCTTTTTCGTTGAGATACTTGCTGGTTTAGATTTCCCTAGCAGTTCTGAATACTGTTTAATTGAAAATTCAACCAAGCAGTTAACAGCATCTTCTTCACTTAGTCTATATTTATTCTTCTTACCAATAAGAAAAATCAATAAATCCAACATCTTCAATACTCGAAGCTTGAAATAATCTTTGTTATCGTCAAAGTTTTCAATATGAATCGTACCAGTATCTAAATGAATCGATGTTCGATTAGTGATCGGATCCCTTACTTTGTTAACTGTTTTCAAATTAACAGAAGTTAGCGAATTTATAGTCGGTGCATTTAAAATCTTCTCGATTTTCTCTTTTTTATCTACAGGCATTATATAACCTCTTTTTTATTTATTTGAAAAGACTTTTGAGAGCAAAAAAAGAGTTGTAGCTGATGCTACAACTCTCTTGCACTCAATAAATTTTCTTTTCATACTTATAGTCTGCCATTTTTTGATGAAAGTAAAAAAAAGAAAAATCAAAAAAAGTCGCTTTTTCTACCAAAAATTGCTCAATTTTCTATTAAAATCTAAAAAGGACACTTTACAAAGTGCCCTTTAAAATAGCGGAAATAGCGATATTTTAAGGATTTTAATACACATTATAAGATCTTCCATATAGGATTAAAATTTTTTTGAAAAAATTTTTTAATTAATTTTATCTAATGACATTAGATAGGTTATAACCCTAAACGGTCAGAATCCCAATTTCCATAATCATCGTATCCAAAACTATCAGGATCCATTGCATCAATTCCAGCCTGCTCTAGTGAATTACTGCAGAAATTACAATAATAGAAACCAGTTTCTGGATCGCTAAATTCCCAATCAATATCATCTTCATCAAAGTCGTTTCCACATTCAGTACAAACATATTGTCCTACAAATCGATGCATCTCTCTAAATTGCTGCTTTTGTTCATACCTATTGCGTAGGCAGCAGGTACATCATTATGAATCATGCGGATTTCAATATTATCTGGCGTAAAATTTCTTAAATAAAGTGTAACGTAAGTCCTGGTTTGAACACCTCGTATTTGAATGAATTTCAATATATGCTTAATATCAATGTTTCCACATGTTTTTAAGAAAGAAATATTTCATCTAATTTGAATAACTTTCAATTGAATGGTGTGAATTTTACCCTAAAAATAAACGAATTGAGCTAGATTTCACCAAAAAGTTCACACCATTTGAATTGTTACTGTTTTGTACTTTTTATAGATTTAGAATTCTTTGTTTTCAAATAGTTTAATAGCAATGTAAAAAATTACAATTGAATAAATAACAGTTAAAAGTACTTGAATGGTGTAGCTAATTATCGAAATATTCCTTGAAACAGGGTTTAAAATATTCAATACTCCTAATGGGCTAAAAGATAATAACAAGTTATTTTGGTCTAATAAACTTCTTGAAATCAGTTCTCCTAAACCTCTTAACAAAACAACTCCAACTAGGGTACTCGATAAAGAATTTGTTATCAAAAATAAACAAATAATTGTCGTACTATAAAAAATAGTTGTAAAAAACGTTGTAATAATTTGAATGAATCCGGCCGTAAAAGTAAGCATATTATCTGCAGATGAGGAGTAAGCTCCAACTGTAAAAAATCCAAATAATAATGTTGTTACTATAAAAGATGTTAGACATAAAACAACTAAAAATAAGAATGAGACAAAAATAGATGCTAACAATTTTGAAAACAAAATTTCTACTCGTTTAACCGGCGTCACTAACAATGATTTAATTGTTTTTTGCTGGATTTCTTGATAAAACGGTACTAATGCTAAAATAACTCCAACTATCATAGCAAATATCGAAAATGTATCGCTGGAGGTTTTAAAAACATTTCCAAATGAAGATTCTGGTGCAACCATTCTTAGATACAGTATCAATAAAGCAATGACACAGATAAATCCTCCAAAAACATAGAAAATCTTTTTCCCAGCAAATAATTTGAACAACTCAATCTTTATTAATTTAAGCATATCAATTCTCCATATCTCTCTGCATTTTGATAAAAATATCTTCAAAATTATTTTGTTTCTCAGAAAAATTTATGATGGAGATATCCTGACGTAATAACTCTGTGAGTAATTTCTCCTTTACCTCTTTCATTGATTCTATATCTAAAGATAACTCAAGTTGCTCTATTCTTTCAGTAAACACAATGTTTAAGTTATTTAAGATAGACTTTGTAAGTTCTATGTTATCAGTTTTCAACAACCAAACATTCTTTATAGATCCAAGTGATAAAAATTCTGTCTTTTTCCCTTGGAATATTACTTTCCCTTGATTGATAATTGTAACTGTATCCACTAACTTACTTAATTCTTCCAATGAATGACTCGAAATTACAATCCCAACTCCTTTTTGGGACAACTCAATGAGTAAGTCTCTAAACTCTTTAATTCCTATGGGATCTAATCCATTGAATGGTTCATCTAATAATAAGATAGTTGGCTGATGGATTAAGGCTTGAGCAAGACCCAAACGTTGTTTCATACCTAATGAAAAACTAGATACTTTACAATCCACACTATCCTCTAAACCTACCAAACGCAGATAGTTTAAAAGATCTTCTTTTGATAAGTTTACTTCATCATAAAGACTAGAAATAAGCATTAAATTCTGTCTAGCTGTTAAAGATTCATAAAATGTAGGGTATTCAATAATTGTACCAATAGTATTCAAATAGCCCTTTGATTTCCCATCAATTGATTTCCCATTGATTTTAATTTCACCAGATTCTTTTTTTACTAAACCTAAAATCGTCTTGAATATTGTAGTTTTCCCAGAACCATTTTGTCCAATGAGTCCCATTATTTCGCCACTCTGCAACTCAAATGACAAATCTTCAATTACTTTCTTTTTGTTATACGATTTATTTAGACCAATAATTTGTAATAGTGCCATTTAGTCTTCCCTTCTAGTTAACAACGTTTATATTCAAACATACTATTATTTACTTATCTAAGGGAAATCCATCATAAATGATTCTTCCTTTATCCATAACAATAAATCTATCTACAAATTTCATGAAGCTATCTTCATGAAAAATACTTATTATTATCATGTTTTTTTTAATTGAATTTAAATATTCAAAAACTTTTTTCTCGGATTCTTTATCCAAACTACTTGTCGCCTCATCTAATAATAAAATTTCAGGATTACTTAGTATAGCTCTAGCTAATCCAACTTTTTGTTTTTGACCACCAGATAAGTTCTATCCATTTTCTAGAAGAAATAGCCCTAGCCCATTTCCCTCTGATGTAAGTTCAAATACATAGGGATCCTGACTAACGTATGCTAACTTACTTCTTATATGAAGGAGAGAACCAATTTAGTCCTCTCCAGATTGTAACTTTTTATCAAGCCACTACAGTTGACAATGAGCCTTTATTATTAATTTGACCCTAAGTCTTTTTCTACGATTCTTAATCCGATTGGAAAATCATCTTTTCCCAATTTTAATTTCTGTTTCTCAATCAACTTAGCATCCTTGAGACTATATTGTAATAAATGTCGACCAGTAGTTAGATACAACATATTTTCATTTGAAATTGTAAGAGAATTTATTTCTTTTGGTGTTTCACCTGAATCGTCATCCAACACAATGGCTTTTATAGTTTCATTTTGTAAATCAAGAACAGATAAAATATTCTTTCCTTCTACCTCGTGCTTGACGACAAGGTAATGATTATCTGGACTTGGATAAAGCATATTAGGATAAGGATTGGGTAAGGTAAATAATTTCCTTTCTCCAGTGTGCAAATCGATTGACAACAATTGGTTTCCTGCCACCTTCTCAAAAGTATCTGTATCACGAATTGCAGAGATACTTACGAATGCCCTATCTTTGACAATTGCCAAGCCTTCTAACATTTCAACCTTTTTACCATCTGAAGTTAATCGAATTCTATCTTTTTCTTTCCAATGCTCTTTTTCATTTAGAACTATTAAGTCTGAATCCAACACGCCTTCTGGACGATTTCGTTTTGGATCTTGATAAGCAATCTCAGCATATACGTTAGAATTATTTGCAACAATCTGACTCGAAATTGCTGTCATTTGGTTAAATTTTTTCTGAAAAACTTGCTTTCCATTAAGAGAAAAGACTGTTAATATTCCTGAGTTTGCATCTGTTTGAGCAGTATAAAAGTAATTAGAAGAGATACCTGATCCCATCATTGCATAATTCTTAGTATGATTTTTCCTCATCTCACCTTTAGAAAAATCAATTGAAATGATATTTTGATGATCTATTGGTGCAAAATCATCACCTTCCGTTACGATCATCTTATCACCACTGTTTAAACACGAAAACCAGAGATTAACATACGTTGCTACATCAATTTTTTCTACTCGATGTAACTCAAGCTTATTCTCTTTCTTAGTATATGATTGAATACTTTTTGAGGTGACCAAGTAAAGATTCGATTCTGGATCAACTTGAAACATTGGTGTTTGGACCTTAGAACAAGAAAGCAAAAGGAAGAATAGAAATAAAATCCCAAAAAGATAAGAGCGTTTCATAGGTTATCCCTCCTATCCATTTCACGACTCACTTTCTCACCAAGCATAATTTTTCTCACCGCATGTGACCATGGCTGCTAATAACTCCTCTGGTGTCAGTTTCTTCAAGCCTCCATAGTTTGGATCCTGTACATGTGTATCGGGGTCTAGATAATAGATTGCTGAGATGTCCTTACCATCTGCTGTCAATTCATAGCCTACTCCAATCACATTATGTTCCCCACTTTTTCCAGGATAGATTTGTGCTACATTGAAGGTGTAATAGAGAGGATACCCATCATCAATATCTTTGCGAACACGTTCTTTAAAGAGCCGGATATCTTCAGAACCTGGACGAGCATCTGTTACAGTAGCTAGTCGATAACCTGCTTGGTTTCCACTTGGTTCTGGATAGCCAAATAGATTCTGATTCAAGACGCGAATGGCATCTCGATTATGCGTCCCATAGGGATTATAAGTCCCCATTTCCTTAGCTAATTGATGTTGAGAGACGCTAACTCCTCGACTAGCCAGCATCATATGGACTGTCGCAGGAGCACAGAAATACCATTCTTCTTGAAGTTTTAAAGAAATAGGCAATAGTTTTCGGATTCCTTGATTCTCTTTTGACGATGTTTCTTTTTTGACCGACTGAGAAGGTTGCGTATTCTCTTTCAATGAAGCTTGTTCCTGTTTTGAAGATGGCAATGTTTCCTGACCACCGGCTTCCGTATTGCCTTCCTTAATTTTTAATCGCTCTGCTACCTCTGCTGGCATTGGAGGATTAGGTTCTGTACGCTCCTTTGTTTTTACACTAACTGTTGTTGATGAGGAGGATGTAACCTTACGAGAGCTGGAAGGACTTGTTTGGCTTTCTTTTGGTGTCTCTGTACAGCCAGATAAACCAAGCAAAGTCAGAAGTACAAGGAATAAATGAACTTTTCTCATGATTTTTCTCCTTTCTACCATTCTTGATAGCGCATTACGGAGTTTTCATTTCGATAGATTTCACCTTTTGGAATCTCACTATCTTTCTTTTTGAATTGAATCCATAGAATCCCTTTATCCGATAGTAAAATGGGGCCATGATCATATAAATAATGAATCCGATGCCTCAAATCCCACAAATAATATTGAGATTTAACACGCTCCTCATTTCTTCTTTCTCCCATATATGTGAGATAAATATTGCGATATATGGAGGTTTCTGCCTGTGAAGTAGAAAATATCTTTTTATGGTTTTTATTTTCGAAGGTAAACGAAGCATCTTTATTATTTGCAACCAAGTAAAGGAGATTGTGCCCGTTCGTCAATAAATCGACATAATAGCGTTGATCATCCTTTGTTTGATCTATAACTTTTTTCTGCCCATCATTTAAGGAGTAGGCTACAATTTTTGTAGTTAAAGCTGTGTTATCAATTTGTACATAATACAAGTGATCTTTAAAGACAGTCGGAAAACCGCTATTTTCTGATTCAATCGTCTGATGAGTCCCTGTTTCAAGGTCAAATTCTTCAATTTGATATAGGCTATCGCCTACTTCATAATTTATAAAGAGTTTCTGGTTGGATCGAGCTACTTGAGTAACTGGAACCGTTCCAATAGGTCTCCTATCGATCAGTGTCGTTAAAGATTTGTCTTTTATCTTCCAAAGATAGTAGATCCCTGTCTGATTGAGTTGATCATACTCTTCAAAAACAACAATATCATGATCTACATAGCTAACAGCTACATGAGTCAGATTGGATGTCCTTTCAACATCTTTTATCTTTTGAAATTCCTTGGTATGTAAATTCATACTGGCAAGATAATTCTGATCTTCGTGTCCTTGGTCAACAGCCTCGCCATAAGCAATCCCATCATTTGACAGCGCGGTAGGTGTAAAGATTTTCGCATCTGGATAAGGGATAGAAATAGAATTTTTTAATAAATCTTCTGCCTTTCTTTCCTCGAATCCTATTTTCCTAGACACATTGGTACTACCGGAAGGAGATTTTTTTTGTGGTCCTACAAGAGTGCAGGCTGATAAGAGAATGATAATACCAAGGATGATAAAAGTTAAAAATTTTTGTTTGACAAGATCTTTTTTCTTCATCAGCCTATACCTCCTGACTTAAGCATTACTTCATTACCTATTTATCTACAATAAAAAGATAACGAACGATTTTAAAATTGAAATCTTTTTTTCTTTCTAGAATAATAATACACAAAATAAAAAAGCAAATGTCAAATTGTCTCTTATATACACATTTTATACTTAGATAAATGAACTCAAAATATTTTCCTCAGTATTTATTGGTTCAAACTATGCTATCAAAGTCTTCTGAACGGAAATCTCTTTATTTGATAATTGAAAATAATTGTATTTCATATTAAAATCACCTCAAATATTAGATGAACTCTAACATTTGAGGTGCAATTCAAAATTATTATTTGTTAAATTAAATGATCATTTTTTCAAATATTGCTTAACTAGCTGATCTAACGGGATAATGTGTAGGTTGCCATCCCTTACCCAATAACCATTGAGCATGGATACAACAATATGTCGATTATATCTTCAAACCGTTTTATGACTAAATCCATTTAGAAACTCATTCCTTGAAAAAACGATTCACATCTGACTGACATGCTTCCAATAGTGTTTGTTCATCCGTTAATTCGAGTAGTTGCAATCCTTCATCAACTAGCTTTTTATCACTTAAACAAATTCCAAGTGTCACTTTGGCATTTCCTAGAAAATCATATCGCTTACTTTTTTTTGCCGTATCTAACAATAGATAACTGATCCTCGTACATTTCTCCATCAAACCATTCCACAGAAAAATACTGGCTAAATTTGAGAGTAATTTATACTTGGTGGGAAGAATCTCTGTATAATCAGAGTAATCATTGAGCCTATCTATCACTTCATCACAGATAGAAATCACTGTTTCTAGTGGAAGTGTAAATAAAATAACGACAATTAATTTGAGGTCACTATGATACCAGACATCCTGATTTTTAATTTCGTTCCAAGCTTCCGTTGCCATTATTCTTACCTTTTCATTTGGACCAGATTCTCGTAAACAAAGAATGACCTCTACTCTCTTTAGTATATTTGACACAGGAATATCATTAGGATGTTTTCTTAAATAAGCTACACTCTTATTCTTCAGTTCCAATAATTTATCATTTGATTGGTAGGCATTGTTATCTTCTGCCAATAAGATAATTTCTTCTCTATCGGAATGGTGGTAAGAATGACATATATATCGAAATTCTTCGAAATCTAGGCCAACTTGCTTTAGAAGATGCTCCATCAACTCAAAACTAGGCACTACTTGGTTCGATTCAATACGCGACAAGTGCGCTCTTGAAGTGTAATCCTGGCAAACTTCCTCTTGACTAATATGTTTTGATTTCCGTATTTTTTTATAGATCGTACCGTAATCCCAACGCATAACAACTTCACCTCTAATTATGTGTATAAATGTTACATTTTTACACTTCGTTATGTATTTAGTATATCATATATATAGAAGAAGGAGGTTCAGATATGCAAAAGAAAATCACTATTTATTTTTTGTATTAATGCTTTCACAATCCAAATAACTGGGGTGCATTTTCAAATTATTACCATGATTACAAATATCACTGGTCAAGCGTAACTCGTGCAAGAGATAGTAAATCATCATATGCTTACGCTCCTTCTCATCAGACCTCAAGAGCTTTTATAAATAGAAATTTTGGTGAAACAGTATATTTTAACTACGGATTTAAAAAAATTCATAGCTCATAGAAAAGATTATATTACTATTCATGAAAATTTTAGAAAGTGAGTAAAGTATGAAGCGCTTATTTGTCATCCTTTCAAATATCTTTATAACAAGTTTTCTACTTTGGATTTGTTTTTCAACCTCATATGTGGTTATTCACAATAGTTTTCCAGCTATTAGTATTTTTTCCCAGAACAAAGAGGTATCAAAAGATCAGGTAAAATACAGTTTAGATCAATTAGCAAATGAAACAGACAGTGTGATTGGTGAACAAATTGAAACAATAGACGATAAAGGTAAGGTTCATTTTTCCTATGCAATATTTGGATCTGGCCATATCCCAAACGGCCTTGTTAAAGCTAGTGAAGAAGATTTTTACAATAGTGGCTTATTGTCCAATTATTATATTTTATCTGGAAATCTCACTCTAGATAGATTAAATCATGAACTTCAATCATTGGGTTTCACACAAACATTTGTTTCATATCCAAATATTTTTCTTAGCTTATTTACGTATATGGGAAATGGTAGTCAATTACTCGTTTTGGTCATTTTTCTACTAACTTTTATAGCCTTAATGATTATTCAAAAAACCAAGGAAATGCGAACAGTTGGGATTCGATATATTTCTGGATTGCACCTAACTCAGATTTTTGGAAACTCAATAATTAGTGATTGTGGAGATTTACTTTTAGGGATAATTACAGGGGTTTTTCTTGGAATCTGTGGTGTAAGTCTATTCCATATCACACCATTTTCTATTCCAGTTATTTTTTCAGCTAGCATAACTTATAATTTGTTACTTTTGTTCCTTTCTATACTCTTTAGCTTTCTTTATGTTTTAAGTATTAAAGCGGTACATTTGGTTTCTTTACTCAAAGGAAAGTTACCTTTGAAACAGATTATGGGTATTCTTTACTTGGGGCAATTGGTTGCTTTTCTTTTAATAGTACTTACCATTCATAGAACAAGTATCTATTCAACTATTTGGCAATTGCATCAGGCTGGAGATACAGCATGGTCAAATCAAAAAGATTGGGTATTGCTTTCAACAAATAGGGAGTTTGGGGCAGAGGCTAGAAATCATGATAGTAGAAAAATGTTGGAAGAACAATGGAAAAGCTTCATAGAAACTGGCATTCAGAATGGAGGAATGCTTGTTCAGCATCCACTTGCATCATTCGATCTAAAAGGTCTGTCTTCACATCCCTTAATGGGAAAAATGTCGATAAATGACTACAATCCGTATGCTAATAGCTTATATGTGACTCCTAATTATCTAGATGTTCAGAATGTAGAATTAAATGAAGAAGATAAGAAGAGCATTAATAGCCTTGGAGAAGGAGAATTTGGACTACTATTGCCTGAAAAATTAAAAGATCAAGAAGATAAATTGCGTCAAATTTATGAAGATTTCCTAGCGATTCGAAACGATAAGGGAAATAAAATTCAACAGGCTATGAAAGCTCGTGTTTTCTATATTTCAAACAATAAGAAGCGTTTCGTATATAATTCTACACCAATCTCATATCAACAATTTCTAAGTGATCCTATACTTATTGTCCTTAAACCAAGCTCTTTTGGAAAAAATCGAAATGATTTCTTCACTTATCCATCTGATTATCTGTATTTTAAAGGTTTGGATGCCACTAAAAAACTAGTTGAACAAGGTGGAATAAAGAAATATATCAGTCAGTATGATCTTGCCTATTATGTTTATCGTGGTATGAGTCACAACATTCAAGTTGAAATATTGACAATCATTGCTGGTGGTTTTCTAGGTATTGCTACCTCAATTCTACTCTTTAATACAATGACAATCCTCTACTTTGAAGAATTTCGTAAAACTATTCTTATTAAGAAAATATCAGGATTAAATTTTTTTGAGTTACACCAGAAATTTTTTATCTGGCAAATAGTTATCTTCATTTTGGGAGGGGCTATTGGTCTTTTGCTAACAAATAAACTTTGGGTAGTCTTTCTAACCTCTTGCGTCTTTGGTTTGAATTCTATTTTAATACTAATGCATCGTTCTCGTAAGGAAGATAGGATGGCTAGTATTATATTGAAAGGAGCATAGAAATGATTAAAATCCATCAACTAACAAAAACCTTTGGGGACCGGACGGTATTTAGTGATTTGAACTTAAATTTTGATGCAGGTAAAGTCTATGCTCTTATCGGAAATAGTGGTTGTGGCAAAACAACCTTACTAAATATGGTAGCCAAGCTAGAACCTTATGATCAGGGAAGTATTCAATATAAAGGAAAAGATTTACGAAAGATTAAACCAACAAACTATTTCAGAAATGAACTCGGTTATCTCTTCCAGAATTTTGGACTAATCGATAATAAAACTGTTTCAGAAAATTTAGATTTGGGATTAATTGGTCATAAATTAGACAAACAAAAAAAGAGAGAGACTAAAGAAGAAGTATTAGATAGAGTAGGACTATCTTATATTCAACTAGATCAAAAAGTATATGAGCTTTCTGGAGGAGAAGCACAACGTGTAGCCTTGGCAAAGATCATTTTAAAAGATCCTCCTCTAATTTTGGCAGATGAATTAACTGCCGCTCTTGATCCTGAGACCTCACAGGAGATTATGGACTTACTCCTAACATTAAAAAATAAGGAACGTCTGATCATTATTGCAACACATAATCCAACCATTTGGAAACAAGCTGATCAAGTGGTAAGCCTAAAAATTAGTCAATGAAGAATAGGGTAATAGCACAGATTTTCATTACGTTACATATTCATTTCCTGACAAAACATCCCGAAAGTTAAGTGCACCCAAATAGTTAGATTAATAATTTATCCAAAGGATTTAGTTCTGTATTGCACAGGACTGAGTCCTTTTCTACTATTTGTATAGAAGTGTATACATTTTTAATCTATAGTCGTAGAGATTTAGTAAAACTACAGCGCAAACTTCCTCTTGACTAATATGTTTTGATTTCCGTATTTTTTTATAGATCGTACCGTAATCCTAACGCATAACAGTTCCACCTCTAATTATGTGTATATATGTGACATTTTTACATTTCGATATATGTTTAGTATATCATATATATTAAAGAAAGATGTGATAAACGTGAAAAAAATCACTATTTATTCTTTATAGCATCACTCCCACTCTTCAACTTGTTAGATAGTTGGCGATGGTGGGGATTCCATTCATTGAAGGGATGTGTCCATAGATGAACAAAAGAAGCTTCAAAAAAATGTCTCTAATATTTATTTTAGGTATCATTGTAGGTCTATTCTTAATCCCATTACTTAGACCACTTATAGTTGATTGGCTAAAAACTATATTTGGTTAATAGTAACGATAACCTTATTTAACAAAAAAGTTTTCCCTTATATTTTTTAACAGCATTGTTTTGACAAATTAACTTCCACATTTATTGGCGGTAGAAGTTGGTTTGAGAATTTAGCACTTTGATGACTTTAGATCATTATAATCCTACAAGTACAGGTATGACTTTTAGTTTTAGATATTCTCATTAGTTTAATTAAAGGAGATCCGTGTTATGGTAACGAAGTATTACAAGTACATTCCTTGGTTGATCTTAGGAGCTATTGGATCTTATGAATCCGCAACTTATTTTGGACATAGTACATTTGATATACTGTATTTATCTATTGTTTTTATGATTGTTTACGTAGCTTTGTTCATTCTACACGAAAAATATCTGAAATATAAATATAAAGAAATATTTACACAGATTATGAGCAATCCTGAAAAAGATCATCATCATTAGTAAGATATAGCATACTAAAGCACTTCGAGAAATGACCTATTTTTGTCAAAATTCATTTAAGCTCTATTTTCTTTGAGCTTGTAGTTTTATTAGTGAGGGGGGACAAATGGTTAAAGTTAGCGAATATAAAACTTACCTTGTATTGTATGTTAAAAGTATACTCTATCTGTGGAAAACATCGCCATTCAATATTTTAATTTTGATTATCACGATACCGATCCAGGCATTATTGCCTTCGTTATCATTGTATATTGCGAATATACTCATTAATAGAATGAACAACCTGTCACAACAATTATTATTCTTATTGCTTGGAGTATGGGGTGTTGCTTTCCTTTTAAATAATATATTTACGCCGTTAACAACAATGATTCAAGGCAAGTTAACAGATGATCTTACCTATACATTGAACTGTGATATTATGAAAAAGTCTGAGGAAATTCAGACGATTGACTATTTTGAAGACAATAATTTTTATAATGATATTCAATTATTAAGTTCAGAAGCCAGTTGGAGACCTGTGAATTTATTGGTCTTTGGGACTAGTATTATTTCAAATGCAATACTGTTTATTTCAATGCTGGTTATATTTGCATCATTTCATCCAGTCATTGCCTTGCTCATGTTGCTGGTTTTAGTTCCACAAGGGTTGATTTCTTATTCCCTTCAACAGCAAGCTTTTGAAGTCCTTGTTTCCAACAGTGAAGAATCAAGAAAACTGGAATATTACAGTCAAGTTTTGCTATCATCAGAGGCGATCAAAGATGTGAGACTATACAACCTCTACAACTTCTTTATGAAGAAGTATACTCAATCTTTCTCCAGTATAAAAAGAAATATTCAAAAGACAAGGTTAAAAAAATTTAACAGTTCTGTCATTTTTTTGATTTTAACTGCTCTATTAAGTGTAGGAAGTTTTATCTATATCATCTATTCTATCAAAGTAGGACAATTGGGAATTGGAGCTGTAATGCTTTTTTCTTCAAGTATTGTGTATGCAATTAATAGTATGTCAAGATTGATTGAAGATTCTAGTTTGCTGTACGACACCTTGCTTTATATGGAAAAATTTTTCAAGTTTATTGCACTGCCATCAGACTCTAAGAGTGCTACAGTTGCTGTGCCATCAAGTATTGAAAAAATAGATTTCGTAGACGTATCATTTAAGTATCCAACTAGTGAAAACTATGCCTTAAAAAATATCAGCTTCAGTGTCAATAAGGGAGAAAAGATTGCTATTGTTGGAGAAAACGGCGCAGGAAAAACCACATTGATTAAGTTACTTACCCGATTTTACAATATTGAAGAAGGTGAATTATTGATCAATAACATCTCGATTAGCAACTTTGACCCAGAGAAATTTAGGGAAAATGTCTCCGCTATTTTTCAGGATTTTTCTAAATTTGATCTTACCCTTAGAGAGAATGTGGGCATTTCGAATATACAGGAGATCAATGCAGATGATCAAATCCTAAAGGCATTAGAGGACAGTGGGTTTGAAAGTAGTCTATCAGATCTAAATACTATTCTTGGAAAAAAATTTGATCATAGTCATGACCTTTCAGGAGGTCAATGGCAAAAAGTTGCACTGGCAAGAGCTTTCTTCTCTCATTCACCTATACTGATTCTAGACGAGCCTACAGCTGCACTCGATGCCCGAACCGAATATGAATTATTTGAGAAATTCTTAAAATTAACGGAAGGAAAAACCGTATTTTTCATTACACATCGATTATCAAGCGTCCGACAAGCAGATAAAATTTTGTTATTAAGAAATGGAAGGATTGAAGGATTTGATAAACATGACGCTTTAATGAAAACCAACAAATACTATGAAGAGCTTTATACCATGCAATCTTCTTTATATTACAAAGAATTAAACTAACTTTCAATTGCTATCGGTATAAGAGCGTATTCTTATGAAAACAAGCAAAAACAACCGGAAAAGAAACAGTTCACGACTGCTTCTTCTCTGGTTGTTTTTTATACTAACAATTTTTCCGACTTAATTGATAAGAATATAGGATCGGAACGAGAACAATGATGAGGATGACGATCCCCATTACATAAGGGACAGCGAATTGAGGGCCTGCTTCAAGAAGAAGGATCAAACCTCCGAGGACCCACAATTTCCCTGCCAAGCGATGGGTTTTGTGCCAGTTATCTTCACTCTGCAGGGTCCAAGGTAGGCGGATTCCAACCGTGTGATTCACTTTCAACTTAGGCATGTAATTGCCCATGACCACAAAGATGAGCCCTAGCAACACCGAAACAAAAACTGATGGATTGGTAGTAGATCCTAGCGCCTTGCTATAGATGAGATAGGAGATACTTAAAGAAACGATTGGAGTCAACCAGTGGTTTACTTTGACCATTTTCTCATTCATCATGCGATTCTTAGGATCACGTCCGATCATAAAGATCACAAACAGATGCACCAAGAGAAGGAGAATAGGAAGGCCAAACACAACCAGGGGTTTTGGTTGGAAGTTATCGGCCTGATCAGCAATATTAAAGTGAATCGGGATTTGGTTAGGCAATTGTGACCAAATCATCAACCCTCAAAGTATGAAGTGAAATAGGGGTTCACTACACGTCAATAGATGTGAGAAACCTTGATTTTAAGCGATTTTTGAAATTCTAAATTTCACTACATTGCAATATAAATCAACCGAATCACTACCTTTTTCACTATCTTTTTTGAAATAAAAATAATGATTCGGATATATATAAAGAAGAGGAACTTTAGTATGAAGCTCCTCTTTTTGTTATTTGTTCTTTTACTTACAAATCGTACTATAAATAAAAGATCGCTTTTAAAACGATCTTCACTCTCACATAATATACATCTAACTTTTACTCCGCCTTTTCCTATTTGGCTACCCCACCGTTAACGCTAGATGTAATTAGGAGAATTCCTGAAAAAATTAACATAAAAATCACTCTCCTACTGTTAGTTTTATTTTCCCAAAAAATGAGTTCAATAAATTTTTCAAATAGAACAGAAGTAATTATGCCAAAGCAGTTAGTAATTAGAGCGAATGATGGGGGTAGGATTCGAACCTACAATACTAATTACTCTATTCAGGTAAATATATTATACTACTTTTTTTAAAATTAATAAAGATATTTCTTTCACAGGACTAAGCCTAGTGAATGTCTGTTATAATAGACAATATCTGATTTTTCTATTATAACAGACATTAATTGTATTAATTCTGTAATGATATTTTGGTATACTATATTGAAAAAGGAGGCAAAGATTATGAGAAAAATAATAGGTATACTACTACTTTCGTTATCAATAATCACGTTAATTGCTTGCTCAAAAAACAACTACCAATCTTTAGATGGGGAGTATTATTGGATCTCAAGTGAAAGAAACGAGTTGGTATTTACTATTAAAGGAGATAGTGCTTCCATTGAGCATGGAGAAGCCGATAGTTTTATCATTAACAAAAAAAAGAATACGATCGAATTAACTGGACAAAATATTGCAAGTCGAACAGAAGAATATTCATTTAAAGATGGGGTCTTTTCTGTTGATATTAGTGGAGTTAAGCACGACTACTATCTTAAAGATAGCGAAGCATATAATAACGCACTAAAACAATATGGATATAAATAACATCATTCACACCTATTTTCCCGAATAGGTGTTTTTTTGTGCTAAATAGATTCCTTCAAAAAACTTTTAAGCTTATTATTAACCGAAAGTCAAATCTATTTTTTGTTCAAATTTTGGTCATAGTTTGGTCAAAGAAACAAAATATACCATCCTATTTTAAAAAACCGAATTGTGATGATTGCCGATAAACAAACACTTTGATTTTTCTTTTTATTTCTTTATTCTTCTTATCATGCAAGATTCAGAGAATAAAGCTAGTTGCAGCCACTGCTCCAACACTAATTAAGGCTTTAGTTTTGACTTTATTTAACATCTTAGACCTTCTTTCTAAAAAACTAGGTCAAGAATAACAAAAAAGATTTGTAAGTTTTATCACATCACAACGAAAGGTAATTCCTACATTTCTGGCGCAAAATCGTACAGTTCAGAGAAAAAATTAAAACCAGCTGTCCTTGGGGTATAATAGACTTATTGGAAAAAATAAAGTGCCATACTGTACTATGCTATACTATAGTTAAGAAAACTATTTACGAAAAACCATGCAACTAACTCCTGAGAACTTTAAATTATTTATTAGTGTCAAAAAGGATACCTTCCCAACAAAGATATCCTGTCTAGATACAACTTATAAATCCAAACACTGTAAAGGAGGAGGCACAAAAACTTTAAGTCTAGAAAAACAGTTAATTCTGAACTTGCATTATTTATGCTATTAATTAACTCAACATCTTCTAGTTTTTTGATTTTGGTCTTGGACTAGTGAACATTAACATTCGTAGAATACACTCTTCATTCCTCAAGTCTATTTGACTTAGAAAACTTAAAATTAACAAGTGTCACTATAGCTATTGATGTCACAGAAAGTCCTATTTCAATGTCCTAAAAGAAACCAAAGTAAGAATTATCCTGGAAAAAGATATACACCATAAAGACACAATCATAATCGATTTAACGACACTTCGTGCCTGTCAATTAGTTTTTTGAGACGGTCATACACATGATTTTACTCTTTTTAAAGAAAGTATAGGTCAAGTTTGTCAGAGCAATTACTTGTTTTTGTTATTTAGATACTATGAATATTCATGAGATATCTTTTTTCCTTTAAAAAGTTCTAAAAAGCATGTATCGACTGTAGAGGATAAGAAGTTTAATAGAGATAGTTGTAATACGTATTAAAATTGAGCGTTTAAATGCTAAGTTTAAAACTTTTCAATTTGTGGAATCATCAACTGTGAGTTAAAATAATTTACAAACAGAGGCTTTCCAAAAAACTTGATATCATACTTTTTATTGTGGAAATATTTATTTCATTTTCTCCTAGTATTGAATTTTCACACACTCATTAATTTTATTGATATAATCCAATAATAATGATAATATCAAATAATAATAATAAAAAGATTTGATAGTATTTTTTCATAATCTGTCACGCTTTCTAATGATTTTTTATGGTAAATGGAGATAA